>NZ_JAYRPE010000068.1:0-78422 GCF_041911315.1 Xanthobacter sp.
GAGGAGCGCGGCTCCCCCTTCCTCGAAGGCGCGAGCGTGACGGTGGCTGGCGCCGCGCTGGCCGAGCGCGTCGCCGCCGCGGCCGATGCGGCCGGCGGGCATCTCGTCTCCTCCAGCGTGGAGCTGGGCGCCTCGCCGCTCGGCCCGGGCTTCGTGGCGGTGGCCGCGACCGTCGATATCGGGCAGGAGGATTTGCAGAACCTGCTATATGATATCGAGAGCGGCCAGCCCTTCCTGTTCATCGACCCGCTCGTGGTCCAGGCGCAGGGGCAGGGTGCCGTATTGGGGCAGCTGGACACCGAAGGGACCGAGGGACGGATGCAGGGGGATGGCGCGGAAGCACGGGGGCAGGAGGGGCGCATCCAGGTGATGCTGACCGTCCATGGCCGCTGGCGGGGGGCGCGATGATCGCCCCAGCTCAGACTCCCGCGCGCCCTTTGCCCGCGTGCCGCTTCTGCCGGCTCCCCCTCGTCGTGGCGGGCCTGATCGCCGGCATCGCGGCGGCCTCGGCCGAGGTGGAAGCCCCCGTGCCGCAGGTGGACTTCGTTGTCCCCGGCCAGCCCTCCACCCGCGCGGCGACGGCTCCGGCCGATCGCGAGCGGGGAAATCCCCTGTGGACCGTTCCCATCGAAAGCCTCTCGGCGACCCGCGATCGCCCGCTGTTCACGCCATCCCGCCGTCCGCCCGAGCAGCCTGTCGCCCTTGCGCCGCCGCCGCTCCCCTCCGCTCCCCCCGCTGCCGTCTCGCCACGGCCGCAACTGGCGCTGATGGGCACTGTGGTGAGCACGGCGGGCAGCATCGGCATCTTCACGGATCAGGCGAGCGGGCAGATCGTGCGCCTGAAGGTGGGCGATGCCCATGGCGGCTGGACCCTGCGCAGCGTCGGCCCGCGCGACGCGGTGCTGCACACGGGCGCCGACACCGTGACGCTCGCCCTGCCGGTCCCCGGCAAGGGCAGTCCCCAGCCGCCGCGCGGGTCCGAGGGTCCGTTCGCCGCCGCGCAGGTGGGCGGGGCGAAGCCCGTGGCCGGGCAGGTGGTGGTACCGCGCCGCACCAGGCCGTCGCCGGCGGATCTCGATTCCAGCCACTGAGCTTGACGCCGACGTTCATCGTCAGGACGTCATCGTGGGGGCGTCATCGTCGGGTCATGGCCCATGGGGAAAGTGCGCCGTCTTCCCGTCTCGCGCACATCGGCCGGCCTGTCGTGACCCAGCTCATCGGACTTTTCCCCACCCCCGTGATGCGCGTCGAGGGCCTCATCGGCCCCGCCGACGTGGAGGCGCTCGCGGCCGAGGTGGCGGACCGCACCTCCCTCACCAACGCCTATTCGGACCTCCTCTCCCACACCCCGGTGGCGGGCGACCAGTCCGACACGCTGCTGTCGCGGCTCGGCGCGCTGGTGCTGCCCAAGGTGGCGGAGTTCGGCGAGGTGCTGTTCGGCGAGGCGCTGAGCTGGCAGATCAAGGAAATCTGGGTGAACGTGCTGGAGCCGGGCGGCCATCAGGCCATCCACACCCACGCCAACAGCTTCATTTCCGGCGTCGTTTACCTGACGGAGGCGCACCCCTCCGCCAACATCGTCTTCCACAAGGCCATCGGCGGCAGCGGCTTCATCTTCGGCAACACCAATCCCGGCGCGCGCATCAACGCGTTCAACGGCGGCAAGTTCGCCATGCCGCAGACGGGTGCGGGCGACCTCGTGATGTTCCCGAGCTATCTGCTGCACGAGGTGCCGGTGAACAAGGGCGGGCGGCGCATCTCGGTGGCCTTCAATGCCATTCCCGACCGGCTCGATAATTTCGGCTACGCCATCCACTTCTCGTGAACGCAAGCCTTTTCAGGGAGAGGCCCATGCGCCTTCATGCAGCAATCGCGGTGCTGGTCCTCACGTGCCTCGCGGCGACGGGGGCGCGGGCACAGTGCGCGTTCGACCAGTCGGTGCCCAACGCCAACGAGGTGCTCACCGAGACCCAGCCGGAAGTCACCATCGACTTCACCGACGAGTTTCGGCTCGATGACGTGCGCGTGGTGAGTCTCGACGACAAGGCCGAATGGCCCACCGACTGGGCCCGCCCCTCCGAGGAGGTGCGCCAGACCGCGTTCCGCATGGCCAAGCCCCTGCCGCCCGGCAAGTATCTGGTGGAGTGGAACGGCTATCTGCGCCGCCATCACCATGCGGATGGCGGCTCCATCGCCTTCACCGTGGCGAAGCCCGGCGAGATCCCGCCCGCTACGCCGGCGGTAGCTGAGCCAAGAGCCGCCGCGCGTCGGGGCGGCTCGGGTTCGCCCTATCCAATGCTTCTAGGAGCCGCCGGGCGCCCGAAGGATCAGTGACGGCGAGCTGGCGCGCCATGGCCAGCACGGGGGCGTAGGCGGCATCGAAATCCGGGCTGATGCGCACCAGCTCGATGAGCTGCGGCGCCAGCGTGCCGATGACGTCGCGCGGTCCCTTCGCCGCCAGCGCCCGGGCGCCCATGCCGATATAGCCGTCCCGCGCCTTCCAGTAGTTGGAAAGGCGCGCCTGGGTGGCGGGATCGGCACCCGCCAGCAGCGTCGGCGGCGCCGGGTGAAGCGCCGCGAGGAGCGCCACCAGACGGTCGGCGGGCCGCTCGCTTGCGGCATAGGCGGTGCCCGGCGCGGAGGCCGTCACCACCGGCCGGTCATCGGTGTTCAGGGGGGCATTGCCGGCGAAGCGGGCGAGGTCCGCCGGGCCGGCAAGGTGCAGGCCGAAGAGCGCGAAGCTGCCGTCCATGTCCACCGCCTTCAGCCCCGTCGCCAGCGCGCGGTCGCGCACCCGGCGCTCCACCCAGTCGGACGGGTAAGTCGCGGGCGCGCGGCGGCCGATCAGGGCGACGAGGGGCGTCTCCACGCTGAACTGCGCAAGCCACGCCGTCGTGTCCGGGAACACGTCGAGGAAGGTGCGCACGATCACCTTCAGCGTCTCCATGTCCAGCTGGTGCAGCGGCAGCCATTGGCAGAACAGCCCGTCCGGCGCGAGGCGGTCGCGGATGGCGGCGAAATGCTCGCGGGCATAGAGGGCGCCGGAGCCGTCCACGGAGGGGTGGTAGAGGTCGGCGACGATCACGTCATAGGGCGCGGTGCCGGCGCGCACGAAACGTCGTGCGTCGGCCACATGGATGCGGATGTCCGGATTGCCGGCGAGGCGCGGCGGCGTGCGCTCGAAATAGGGGAAGCTCTCCACCACCTCGGGCACCAGCTCCACGCCCTCTATCCTGAGGCCCGGATGGTCGCCGGCGGCGGAGAGCGTCGCGCCGGTGCCGAGGCCGAGGAACAGCGCGCTGCGCGGGTTGGGATGCAGCAGCAGGGGGATGTGCGCCTGCCGGTGGTCCGAGCGCATAGAGGCGCTGCCGCCCATGCGGAAATGGTTATTCACCTGAAGATGGCGGTCTCCGGCGGCATTGCGCACCACGCTCACCGCCGCCATCACGCCGTCGCGGTGCCATTCCAGCGCGCCGCCTTCCGGCACCTGCACGAAGCGCAGGGAGACGGGCGCCAGCACCAGCGCCAGTGTCGCCGCGAGCGTCAGCCCGCCACCGGCCAGCGCGGCGCGGCTCCGGAGCGGCAGCGCCAGCACATAGGCGGCGGCGAGGAGCGCGAAGGCATATTTGGCGCCCATCAGAGGCAGCAGGACAGGGCCGAACAGCATGGGCGCGAGCGCCGCACCGAGGGTATTGGCCGCAAGCCCCGGCCCGACGCCGCCGAGGCGGTCGGATGCGCGCTGGGCAAGCGCCGTGAACAGGGCGCCCATGGCGATCGTCGGCGGCAGGAAGGCCACCGAGGCCATGGCAAGTTCGGCGGAGAGACGCCCGGCCACCGTCACCGGCAACGCGGCCTTGAGGGCCGAGAGAATCTGCCCCGACGCCCCGAGCAGCCCCGCGCCGGCGAGGCAGGCGAGGGCGGTGAGGGTGACGAGGAGGGCCACTGAGCCGTCCGCACCCGGCCCGCGAATGGACCGCCACCTGGCATAGAGGGCGGCGCCCAGCGCGGTGCCCGCGAGGTAGCAGGCCAGGAGCACGGCAAAGGTGTAGATGGTGTTTTCCAGAATCTGGCTCAGCACCCGCACCGTCAGCACCTCATAGCCGATGCCGAGGAGGCCGGTGAGGAACAGGGGCGCGAGGACCGGGAGCAAGGCCGAGCCGGTTTCGGGCGCGCGAATCGGGCGTGCCGCCGGCGCTGAGGCCGAATCGCGGGCCACGGCCAGCATAGCCGCGGCGCAGACCGCATTCAGCACGGCGCACAGCACCAGCGTGGCGGAGAGGCCGAGCGCGGGGATGATGAGGAAGGCGGTGGCCAGCGTTCCCGCCACCGCGCCGAACGTGTTGGCCGCATAGACGTGCCCCACCGCCGCGCCTGAGGCGAGACGCGGCGCCAGCACGGCCTCCAGCGCCGGCAGGGTGGCGCCCATGGCCAGTGTCGCCGGCAGCAGCAGCACGAAGGGCAGAGCGAAGGCGACGGACCATTGCCGCAGCGCCGAGGCATCCACCGGTACCAGCGCGGGCACGAGGTCGCCGAACAGCGGCGTCGCGCCGATGAGAACCAGCGCCCACGCGCCGATCACCAGTTCGAGGCCGGCGTACCAGGCGGCCGGCCGGCGGCTCCCGGCGATGGCGCGGCCGAGCAGCAGGCTGCCCAGCGCGAGGCCGCCGAACAAAGCCGAGATGACCCCCAGCACCGCCACCAGTTCATGGCCGAGGCTGACCGCGAGCATGCGGGTCCAGACGATCTCGTAGCCGAGGCCGGCAAAGCCCGAGAGGGTCGCGACCAGCGCGATGGCGATGCCCGTGCGGGCGTTTTGGCCGAGCGTCAGGCGTTGCGGCGCGGCGGATTCGGGTTCCGAAGCCTGAACCTGGGACATGACAGAAACCGTTCCTGAAAGCGAAAGAAGCCGGAGGCCCGAAGGCCCCCGGCATCCGAAGGTCTCGCGCCGGCCGTGGCCGGCGCTTGTCTTCTGTCAGTTCACCATCACTTTGGCGAACGTCACTTGGCGAGGGAGACCGCGAGCTTCTCGTTGGTCTCGACGAGGAGTTCCGGCTGGTCGGAGACGCGGATGAAGACGGGGTTCGTGTAGAACCACAGGTCCGACCACGCGGCCACGTCGTAGCTGGAGATCTTCTGGCCGTCGCGCACCACGAGGTGGGACGGGCAGGCGGCGTCGTTACAGGGCACGAACGGGCCCTGCGCGGCGTTTTCCGGATCCCAGTCGTTGAGCGGGTTGCCCTGGGCGTCCGTTTCGGCCGGCACGGAGGCCGGCAGGTTGGAGCCACGCACGCGGACGTACATGTTGTTCTGCACGTTCGGGATGGTGACGGTCATGGTGCGCTTGGTGCCGCGCGCCTTCCAGGTAGTCGGGCCGAAGGTGGCGATGATCGCCGCCGAGGCATTGGTGCCGGCGGTGTAGTTGGCGCTGCCGGGCGCGACGACGCCGGTCACGTCACCCTTGATGAACTGCACCTGGCGGAGCGTCGGCTTGTTGAGGGGCTCCTGGATGCCGATCTGGGCCAGCGACGGGTTGTTGAAGGTGTAGGGCGAGTAGTTCGGGTTCGTAGGGACATTGACCTCGAGGGTCAGCGTCACCGACTTGCCGCGCTTCACCACCAGCGTGTCACCCATGCCCGCCTTGGCGCCGAAGCCGGCCTTGGCGTTGTAGGTCAGCTCGCCGGTGATCAGGTCGCCCTGCACCGAGTAGACGTTGCCGGAGCGCACGCCGTCGACCACCACCTGCGGGCGCAGGGCCACATTCCGCTTGGGACGCGGGATGTAGAGCTTCTGGAACTCGCCCGGATAGAAGTCGTTGGTGGTGCCCTTCTCGTAGATGGAGAAGGCGCCGCGGTTGTGCCAGTCGGAGCTGGCGAAGAAGAACCAGTTGCGGCCTTCACCCAGCATGGCGTCCCACACGCCGCCGATCTTGGCGGCATAGATGCCGGTGCCGCCGAAGGTGGTCACGCCCACCGAATCGCAGCCATTGCCGCAGAAGCCGGCGCGGTATTCGCCGCGGTTGTTCGACGCCTGGTGGCCGGGCTGGCTCTCGAAGCCCACCGCGACGGTCGGGCCGGCATTGTTGAAGTCGCGGAAGTGCTCGATGTTGAAGCCGTTGTTCTTGTCCGGATTGAACACGCCGGCGCGCTCCACGTGCGCGGGCACGTAGTAGCTGTCGAGCGGGTAGTACTTCTGCAGCCACTGGACGGAGGGAACCGCCTTGGCGTCGTGGTTCTTCTGGCCCGAGCCGGAGCCGGAGGCGTTGGCCACCTTGCCTTCCCAGTTGTGGGTCGGCGCGCCCTTGCTGAAGTCCGAATCGGAGCGGTCGAAGCGGTATTCGAACTCGGCCACGGCGCTCGCGTTGCCGGTGTCCTTGTCCTTGTTCTTGTTGCCGAACAGGCCCTTCTTCTCGATGGCGTTCTGCGGCTTCTGATTGCCGATCACCGCCATGGAGGTGTGCTCGTGGCCGGGCACGTTGGTCTCGATGCCGGCATAGAGCATCGGCACGCCGGTTTCCTTGGCGAGGCGGACGAGCTCGGGGAAGATGATCTCTTCCGCGCTCTGCCAGCGCCACATGGAGCGGTGGCCCTGCGAGGTGGCGGTGTCGCCCTTGATGACCAGGCCCTGGACCTGATCGAAGAAGCGGCCCTTGCCGGTGGTGGAGCCGTCACCTTCCGGATCGTCCACGCGGCAGTCGCGCGGGCTGGAGCCGCCGTGATCGGCCGCGCCGAGCCATTCCAGGCCGTAGCTCTGGACCGCCTTCTTCACCATGGTCTCGACCGACGAGCGGCCGTCCGAGCACGGCGTGTGATTGTGGAAGTCGCCGGCCATGTAGCTGTCGGCGAACGCCTGCGTCGGCGCAAAAGCCGCTCCGCCGGCAACAACGAGGACCGACGCCCCCGCGATGAGCTGCTGTGTCAGCACCCCGCCCTTCATGCTCCAACCCCTAATTTCCCACGGACGCCAGTCCGCCCGTAGGGGCCTCCTAGCCGCGTTCTGTGACCGCGTGCTGAAGGTTCTGTGACGCCGGGGAAGGTGAGCCGGGAAACCTTGCGAGACCTTTCGGACCCTGCGTCCGCCGCAACGCTGTCATCAAGCCGACACCGGTCCGCCGCTAGGGGATGCGCCGTCAGCAGGCGTGGAAGCACGACGTGGCGGGGATGCGCTTTTTCGCGTCCCTGTGGGCGGGGGACGAGTCTTGACGTCATCGGGTTTGAATACGGGCGCGGATGCCCCGGCCGGCACCAGGAACAAGAGCCTCATCCGGCGGCTGATCGGCGAGCCGCTGCTTCAGTTCATGGTGCTCGGCACCATGATCTTCGCGGCCCATGCGGCGGTGACGCCGGCGATCCCGAAGGAAAAGCTCATCGAGGTCACCCCCGAGGTGCGCCAGAGCATCGTCGATGCCTTCAAGTCCACCCACGAGGGCCGCGAGCCGGGGGCGGACGAGTATCGCAAGCTGGTCGACGTGTGGGTCCTGAACGAGATCACCTTCCGCGAGGCACTGGCGCAGGGCCTCGACAAGGGCGACGAGATGATCCGCGACCGCATCGTCCACAAGATGCGCCTGCTCATCTTCAACGGCGTGGAGGTCAAGGAGCCGACCCACGCCGAGCTCGAAGCCTGGTACGAGAAGCGCCGGGCGCAGTATGACGTGCCTGAGACCATCAGCTTCATCTCCGTGCCCTTCACCGGCCCGAACGCCGAGGCGGACGCCCGCGCGACGCTGGAGCAGATCGTCGCCGGCGAGGAAACCGAAGAGACCCAGAACCGCGCCCTCATCTTCGGCGAGAGGCCGCGCAAGTCGCTGGAGCCGTCGTTCGGCACGCCGTTCGTGGAGACGCTGGTGGCGCTGCCGCAGGGCGAGTGGCGGGTGGTCCCGTCGAAGGACGGCTGGAACGTGGTGCGGCTCGATGCCTATGCGCCCGGCCATCCGACCGACCTCGACGAGGTGTCCGCCCAGGTCGCGCTTGCTTGGAAAGACGAGCGCCGCCGCATCCTCGGCATCGCCGCGACCAAGGACCTGGGCAACGCCTACGTCATCCGGCGTGGTGAGCCATGATCGCCGGAGCCATAACGGCGCGAGCACCCCGCGCCTTCCGGTCCGGCCTGCTCGCGGTCCTGGCGCTGTTCTGCGCGCTTCTCCTGCCGTCGCTGGCCGCACAGGCGCATGAGGCGACCATGGCGGTCATCACCCTGCGCGAGATCGCGCCGGGCCGCTTCATCGGCCAGTGGACCATGCCGCCGGCGGACGTGACCCTGCAACCCATTTTCCCCGCCCACTGCCAGTGGAACCCGCCCGAGCTGGTCTGCGGCGAGCGCGGGCTCACCGGCCGCCTCAGCTTCATGGGCCTCGGCAGCAAGCAGTCGGTGGCCACCATCCGGGTTGTCCCGCGCGAGGGGCCGGCCGTCGTCTACACGGTGAGCGCCGCCAAGCCGACCATGATGGTGGCGAGTGAGCCGGGGACCAATCTCGCGGTGTGGGCTGATCTCGCCGACACCTACGTCAATCTCGGCATCGACCACATCCTGCGCGGCATTGACCACCTCCTGTTCGTGCTGGGCCTGATCTGGATCGTGAAGGGCGGCTGGCGGCTGGTGAAGACCATCACCGCCTTCACCGTCGGCCATTCCATCTCGCTCGCCGCCGCCACCTTCGGCTGGGTCGGCGTGCCGGAGCGGCCGCTGAACGCCGCCATCGCCCTCTCCATCGTTTTCGTGGGCGTGGAGATCGTGAAGCTGCAACGGGGCGAGCCGGGGCTGACCGCGCGCTATCCCTGGATCGTCGCCTTCGCTTTCGGCCTCCTGCACGGCCTCGGCTTCGCCACGGCGCTGACGGCGCTCGGCATCCCGCAGGCGACGCTGCCCATCGCCCTGCTGTTCTTCAACGTGGGCGTCGAGATCGGCCAGCTGATGTTCGTTATGGCGGTGCTCGCCCTCATGTGGGCCCACCGGCAGGCACAGGCGCTGCTGCCCCGCTGGGGCGCGGCCATCCCGGCCTATGTCATCGGCTCCGTCGCGTCGTTCTGGTTCCTCACCCGCATCTGACCCTGCCTGGGGCGCACACCTTGGAAGGACATTCGTCATGAAGTCCCACAGCCCGAACCCGGCGCTCGTCCTCGCCGGCCTTCTCGCCATGATCCCCCTGTCGCCGGCCCTCGCCCATACGGGCACGGGCACGCAGATCGGCCTTGAGAGCGGTTTTCTCCATCCGCTCTCCGGCGCGGACCACATCATCGCCATGGTGGCGGTGGGCCTGTGGGGCGCGCAGCTCGGCAATCCGGCCATCTGGGTGCTGCCCATCACCTTCCCGCTGGTGATGGCGGTGGGCGGCCTGCTCGGCGTCATGGGCATCGACCTGCCCTTCGTCGAGCTTATGATCGCGCTGTCCGGCATCGCGCTCGGCGCCATGGTGGCCCTGAACATCCGCCCGCCGCTGTGGGTGGCGGCGACCATCGTCGGCGTGTTCGCCATCTTCCACGGCTATGCCCACGGCAAGGAGCTCCCGGATGCGGCCGATGCGGTGGCGTTCGCGGTGGGCTTCGTGGTGGCCACCGGCATGCTGCACCTGCTCGGCATTCTCATCGGCGTCGCGGTGCGCTGGGAGGCGGGGGCCAAGGCGGTGCGCGCCTGCGGCGCCGCCATCGGCTGCCTCGGCGTCTACTTCCTGCTCGGTGCCATCGGGATCATCGAATGACACGTCTTGCCCGTCGCGCCGGCCTTGCCGGCGCGGTTGCCCTGGTTCGTCGCGCCGGCTCCGTCGGCGCGCTTGCTCTCGTCTTCGCGCTCACCCCCGGCCTTGCCCACGCCCATCTCGTGGACACGCGGCTCGGCGATTTCTATTCCGGCGCGCTGCATCCGCTGACGGATTTCGAGCAGGTGCTGCCCTGGCTCACGCTGGCGGTGCTCGCCGCCTTCCAGGGACCGCGCACGGCGCGCTGGGTGGTTCTGGTCTTCCCGCTGGCGCTGGCCGTCGGAGGGGTGCTGTCGCTGGTGCTGCCGCCGCCGCCCTTCGCGCCGGTGGCGGGCGTGACGCTGGTGGCGCTCACCGGTCTTGCCGTCGCCGCGCAGCTGAGGCTGCCGCTCGCGGCCCTGCTGGTGCTGGCGGTGGGGCTCGGCCTGCTGGACGGCTACCAGAATGGCGCCGCCATGGTCGCCACCACGGACCAGTTCCTGTTCCTGTCGGGCGTGACGGTCATCGGCTACGCCTTCGTCACCCTCGCGCTCGGCTGCGCCATCGCCTTCCTCGCTGGCGTCGGCGGCTGGCGGCCCATCGCGCTCCGGGCGGCGGGAAGCTGGGTCGCGGCGGTGGGCATTATGGTGCTCGGCCTGCATCTGGTGTCGCGCGGGGTCGGCTGATCCCGCGCCGGAGCGTGGTTCACGGCATCGCGAGCGACATTACGGAAGCTTAATCCGGCCGCCAGATTGCCGTAACGATCCAACGCATAGGTTGCGTCTCGAACCTGCCCGGCATGGCAGGCAACAGAGAGACGCGACGCATGACCCGCTCCCCCTCCACCCCTTCCGTGACGAAGCGCAACCGCCGTGCCATGCTCGCGAGCGTTTTCGGTCTCGCCCTCGCCGGCGTCGTTGCCGGCCAGTTCATCCCGCCTGCCAATACGCCTGCCCTCGCGCAGATCACCACCAGCCAGCCGGCCAACACCTTCTCCTTCGCCGACATCGTCGAGAAGGTCTCGCCCGCCGTCGTCTCGGTGAAGGTGAAGAAGGACATCGGCGACCAGCAGATGGCCATGGGCGGCGAGGGCCTCGGCGGCAACGTCCCGCCCCAGATCGAGGAATTCCTGAAGCGCTTCGGCTTCGGCCAGGGCGGCCCCGGCATGGGTCCCGGCGGCCCGGGTGGTCCCGGTATGGGTCCGCGCGGCGGCATGGGCCCCAAGGGTGAGCGCCCCGTGGTGGGCCAGGGCTCCGGCTTCATCATCTCGGCTGACGGTTATGTCGTCACCAACAACCACGTGGTGGATGGCGCCGACGAGGTGGACGTGACCACCACCGACGGCAAGGAATACGTCGCCAAGGTCATCGGCACCGATCCGCGCACCGACGTGGCCCTGCTCAAGATCGACAACGTCACCAACATGCCGTGGGTGAAGCTCGCCGATGGCGCCCCGCGCGTCGGCGACTGGGTGATCGCGGTCGGCAACCCGTTCGGCCTCGGCGGCACCGTGACCGCCGGTATCGTCTCGGCCCGCGGCCGCGACATCGGCTCCGGCCCCTATGACGACTTCATCCAGATCGACGCCCCCATCAACCGGGGCAACTCGGGCGGCCCGACCTTCTCGCTGAACGGCGAGGTGATCGGCATGAACACCGCCATCGTCTCCCCCTCGGGCGGCAACGTGGGCATCGCCTTCGCCATCCCCTCCGAGACGGTGAAGACCGTGGTGACCCAGCTGCGTGACAAGGGCTCGGTGGCCCGCGGCTACATCGGCGTCCAGATCCAGCCGGTGACGGAGGATCTCGCGTCCGGCCTCGGCATCAAGAGCGCCGAAGGCGCCCTCGTCGCCCAGGTGCAGCCCAACACCGCCGGCGCCAAGGCTGGCCTCAAGGCCGGTGACGTGGTGGTCAAGGTGAACGGCGAGCCGATCAAGGAAGCCCGCGAGCTGTCCCGCAAGGTGGGCATGATGAAGCCCGGCGCCGAGGTCCAGCTCTCGGTGATCCGCGACACCAAGCCCATGGACATCAAGGTGGTGCTCGATCAGCTGCCCAACGAGCAGGTGGCCTCCCGCACCAACACCCCGCAGGGTGAGGACGACAGCGCCGGCAACAAGGACATGCCGCGCCTCGGCCTTCAGCTCGCTCCCTCCAAGAGCGTGCAGGGTGCCGGCGGCGAGGGCGTGGTGGTCACCGGCGTCGAGCCCAACGGCCCGGCCGCCCAGCGCGGCCTGAAGACCGGCGACGTGATCCTGAAGGTCGGCGACAAGACCGTCGCCACCCCTAAGGACGTGCGCGACGGCCTCGCGGCCGCCAAGGCCGAGAACCGCAAGGCGGTGCTCATCCAGGTGAAGAGCGGCGAGGGCGTGCGCTTCGTCGCCATCTCGCTGGAAGGCAAGGCCAAAGGCTGAGCCAAGATCGGCTGAGCCCGCTCAGCCGGCCTGAGACAAGGCCCGACCGCATGACACGCCGGGGGCAATCCCCCGGCGACGGGCCTCCGGACCGAGGTGGATATCGCCATCGCCCCTGATGCCGCTTCGGCTCCGCAGGCGCGGGAAGCTCCAGAGGGCTTCCCGCGCCACTTTTTTCGGTGCGCACCCCTCGCATGGACCTGCCTGAAAGGTGAGCTAGAGTGATGACAACGAATCTCGATCCGGGTCCGCTCTCCGCCATGCGCCTTCTCCTGGTCGAGGACGACCGCGACGCCGCCGAATATCTGCGCAAGGCCTTCCGCGAGGCCGGTCACGTGGTGGACCATGCCGCAGACGGCGAGGAGGGGCTCGCCCTCGCGCTCGACGGCAAATACGACGTGATGGTGGTGGACCGGATGCTCCCCGCCCGCGACGGGCTCTCCCTCGTCACCGAGCTGCGCGGGCGCGGGCACACGACGCCGGTGCTGATCCTCTCGGCGCTCGGGCAGGTGGACGACCGGGTGCAGGGCCTGCGCGCCGGGGGCGACGACTATCTGCCCAAGCCCTACGCCTTCACCGAGCTTCTGGCGCGGGTGGAGGCGCTGTCGCGGCGCGGCGTCAGCCAGGGCGCGGAAACGGTCTACAAGGTGGCGGACCTCGAACTCGACCGCCTTGCCCATCGCGTCACCCGATCCGGCAAGGAGATCCCGCTCCAGCCCCGCGAGTTCCGGCTGCTGGAATATCTGATGCGGCACGCCGGGCAGGTTGTGACGCGCACCATGCTGCTCGAAAACGTCTGGGACTATCATTTCGACCCCCAGACCAACGTCATCGACGTCCACGTCTCCCGCCTCCGGTCCAAGATCGACAAGGGCTTCGACGTGCCGCTGATCCACACCGTCCGCGGCGCCGGCTACATGGTGCGGGCGGGGCTGGTGGCGTGAAGGGGGAGGGCGCCCCGGCGGGTGCAGGTCCGCTCGGCAGCGGGGGGAGGGGGCACGGCGCGATTGCCAGCCCCATCGCCCACGCGGCGCGCCTGGTGCGCACCACGGCGTTCAAGCTGCTCGCCGCCTATCTCGTCGTCTTCGCGCTGTTTGCGGTCTCCGTCATCGTCTACACCGCGTGGCACACCCGCGCCCTGATCCAGGGGCAGGTGGCGGACGACCTCGACCGCGAGGTCGTCGGGCTCTCCGACCAGTACCGCATCGGCGGCATCCAGCGGCTCGTCTATGTCATCGACCGGCGGACGCGGCGGCCGGGCTCGTCCATCTACGTGCTCTCCAATTTCCAGGGCGAGGTGCTGGCCGCCAACGTGACGGACCTGCCCATCGGCCTCCTCGACAAGGAGGGCACCCGCTTCACCACCTACAACCGGCCGGACGATCCCGTGGCCAAGAGCCATGTGGCCTTCGTGCAGACCATGTTCCTGCCCGGCGGCTATCGCCTGCTCGTCGGCCGCGACATCGAGGAGCGCGACACCCTGCGCGATCTCGTGGCGCGGCCGGCTCAATGGGCCGTAGTGCTGATCGTGGTGCTGGGCCTCGCCGGGGGCGTGTTCGTGACGCGGCGGGTGCTGAAGCGCATCGATTCCATGACCGCGACGGCCGAGACCATCATGGCCGGCAACCTCTCCGGCCGGCTGGCGCTGGCCGGCACCGAGGATGAGTTCGACCGCCTCGCCCACTCCCTCAACGCCATGCTCGATCGCATCGAGGGGCTGATGGTGGGACTGAAGGAAGTCTCCGACAACATCGCCCACGATCTGAAGACCCCGCTCACCCGCCTGCGCAACCGTGCCGAGGAGGCGCTGCGCACCGCCCACACTGAGGAGGCCTGGCGGGCGGCTCTGGAGGCCACCATCGAGGAGAGCGCCGGCCTCATCCGCACCTTCGACGCCCTCCTGATGATCGCCCGCGCCGAGGCGGGGCAGGGGCGGGCGACCATGGGCGACGTGGATCTCGCCGAGATCGCCGAGGCGGTGTCCGAGCTTTACGAGCCGCTGGCGGACGAGCAGGGGCTCGACCTCACCGTCAGCGCCGTGCCTGCTACCGTCCACGGGGTGAAGGAACTGCTGGCGCAGGCGCTCTCCAACCTCATCGACAATGCCATCAAATACGGCCGCCCGGCCGACGGGGGGCGGGGGCGCATCACCGTGACGCTGACGCGCGACGGGGCAGAGGCGGTGCTGGCGGTGGCCGACACCGGTCCGGGCATCCCGGCCGCCGACCGGGAGCGGGTGGTGGAGCGATTCGTGCGGCTGGAGGCGAGCCGCACCCGTCCCGGCTCCGGCCTCGGCCTGTCGCTGGTGGGGGCGGTGGCGCGGCTGCACGGGGGTACGCTGGCCTTTTCCGACAACAAGCCGGGGCTCGTTGCGACCTTCCGTTTGCCGACGAAATGACAGCGGGACGTGAACCAAGCCGTCGGCGCGGGCGTTAACCTCCGTAATGACCTCTTCATTCCCCACTCACTATGATGCGTGCCGTGCCTCCCGCTGCGGCACTTCGATGAAAGAAGGCTTGCGCGCGGCAAGTCGCTGGTGCCTTTAGACCTGACCATGCGTTGGCCCACGGAACCGGATTCGGCGGACCGGCCGCCCCTCGCCCTGCAGATGCGGGAAGCGCCCGTCGTGGCGGATGCGAAGGCGGCAAAGATTAAGCTTTCCCACGCCATCGAACGGCTGGCGCCGGAGACGCGCGCCGCCCTTGATGCGCTGTTCGCCGAGTCGCCCTGTGCCGAACAGGTCTGTCTCGGGATCGCCGAAAGTTCGCCCTTCCTCACCGAAGTGGTCCGCGCCGAGCCGGAGCGGCTGTTGCGCGTGCTCGGACGCTCGCCACACGCCCACCTCGATGCGCTCGTCGCCGAATGCGCGGCTGTGGATGGCTCGGAAGCCGATGTGATGCGCGCGCTGCGGCGGATGCGCAGCGAGGCGGCCCTGCTGATCGCCATCGCCGATATGGGTGGCGTGTTCGGCCTCGTGGAGGTGACGGCGGCGCTGACCGACGTGGCCGACGCGGCGGTGCGCAAGGCGCTGTCCTTCCTTCTCGGCGAGGCGGTGAAGGCCGGGCGGCTCATGGTGCCCGATCCCGCCGATCCGCAGGCCGGCTCCGGCCTCGCGGCGATTGCCATGGGCAAGCACGGCGCGCGGGAACTCAACTATTCCAGCGATATCGACCTCGTGGTGGTCTACGACCGCGAGAAGGCGCAGCTCGCCGACAGCGTGTCCGCCTCGCCCTTCTTCGTGAAGATCACACAGGGGCTGGTGCGGCTGCTGCAGGAGCGCTCCGCCGACGGCTATGTGCTGCGCGTGGACCTGCGCCTGCGCCCCGATCCCGGCTCGACGCAGGTCGCCCTCTCCACCGTCTCGGCCCTCGACTATTACGAGCGCGAAGGCGCCACCTGGGAGCGCGCCGCCTACATCAAGGCGCGCCCCGTGGCGGGCGATGCGGAGGTGGGGCGGCAGTTCCTCGCCGATCTCTCACCCTTCGTCTGGCGCCGCGTGCTGGACTTCCAGGCCATCGCCGACGTCCACGCCATGAAGCGCGAGATCCACGCCTTCCGCGGCCATGACGTGGTGGCGGTGGAGGGGCACAATGTGAAACTCGGTCGCGGCGGCATCCGCGAGATCGAGTTCTTCGTCCAGACCCAGCAGCTCATCGCCGGCGGGCGCGATCCCTTGCTGCGCACCAGCCGTACTCTCGATGCGCTCGATGCGCTCACCGCCCATCGCTGGATCGAGCCGAAGGTCCGTGACGATCTCGCCGAGGCCTATCTCTTCCTGCGCCGGGTGGAGCACCGCATCCAGATGGTGGCGGATGCGCAGACCCATTCGCTGCCGGAAAGCCGCGAGGCCATGGAAGGCTTTGCCCGCTTCATGGGCTATCCCGACCGGGACGCCTTCGCTGCCGCCCTCGTCCAGCGCCTGACGACGGTTCAGGGCCACTATGCCCATCTGTTCGAGGATGCGCCGCCGCCGGCCGTGCTCGACGCCGACCTGCTCTTTCCGCCGGACGAGAACGACCGACCGACGCTCGCCGCCCTTTCGCGCCTCGGTTTCAAGGACCCGGCGGCGGCGAGCGGCATCGTCCGGCGCTGGCTTGCCGGAGGGCCGCGCGCGCTGAAGACCGAACCCGCCCGCGCCCATCTCGCCCGCATCGTGCCGCTGATGCTGGAGGCGCTCTCGCGCGGCGGCGACCCGGACGGCGCGCTGATCGCGGCCGACCGTTTCCTCACCGAGCTGCCGGGACCGCTCCTCCTCACCGCGCTGGACCGCCACCCGGACCTCGTGCGGCTGCTCGCCACCATCCTCACCGCCGCCCCGCGCCTCGCCGAGACCCTGGCCCGCCGCCCCTCCCTCACCGACGCACTGCTCGATCCCGCCTTCTTCGATGTGCTGCCCGACGAGGCGAGCCTGTCCGAGCACCTCGAACTGCTGCTCGACACGGCCGAGACGGACGAGGAGCAGTTCGACCGCGCCCGCCGCTTCCGGCAAGAACAGCATGTGCTCATCGGCGTGCGCATCGCCTCCGGCACGCTGCCGGCGGCGCGGGCGGGCGAGGCCTATGCGACGCTCGCCGAGGTCATCATCCGCGCCCTGCACCGGCGCGTGTGGGAGCGCTTCTGCGAGGCCCACGGCCGCATTGCCGGCGCCGAGACGGCCGTGCTCGCCATGGGCAAGCTCGGCGGCCGCGAGATGACGGCGGGCTCTGACCTCGACCTCATCGTGCTCTATGATTTCGATCCCGAGGCCGATCCCACCTCGGACGGTCCGCGCCCGCTCACCGGCGCGCAGTATTTCGCCCGCTTCACCCAGCGCCTCGTCACGGCGCTGACCTCGCTGACCAATGCCGGCAAGCTCTATGACGTGGACCTGCGGTTGCGCCCCTCCGGCCGCTCGGGTCCGCTGGCGACGCGGCTCTCCTCATTCGCCACCTACCAGCAGGCGGATGCCTGGACGTGGGAGCACATGGCGCTGACCCGCGCCCGCGTGATCGCCGCCACGCCGGAGTTCGGCGCCATCGTGCGCGACGTCATCGGCGGCATCATGGGCCAGGCGCGCGACCAGCGCCGGCTGGCGGGCGACATCCTCGACATGCGCGGCGCCATCGCCGCCGAGAAGGGCGCGGATGACCGCTGGAACCTGAAGCACGCGGCCGGCGGGCAGGTGGATGTGGAGTTCCTCGCCCAATATCTCGTGCTGGCCCATGCGCACGATCATCCCGAGATCGTGGACACGGCCACCGCCCGGGTGCTCGCCACCGCCGAGCGGCTGGCCTTGCTTGAGCCGGAAGACGCGCACGTGCTGCTGCGTGCCTGCCGCCTCTACCAGAACCTGACGCAGGTGCTGCGCCTGTCGGTGGACGCCCACGTGGTGCCGCAGGACGCGAGCCCGGCGCTGCGCGCACTCCTCGCCCGCGCCGGCGAGATGCCGGACTTCGCCACGCTGGAAGCCGATCTGTTCGAGACCGAGCAGAAGGTCCGCGCCATCTTCGAGCGCGTGCTGGAGATGGCGGCGGAGTAGGGGCGGCGGCGCCAAAAATGACCATCATCCCCCGGCTTGTCCGGGGGATCCACCGTTCCGCCCGCGCGTTGCCCGGAAACCCCAAGCCGCCCAACCGTGGATCGCCCGGACATGCCGGGCGATGACCATGCCGAAGGTTTGCGGGCCCGAAGCCCCGCTTTCACCCCAGCGCGCGGGTGGCGATGTCGGCCACATCAGGCGAGAGGCCGGGCGTCTCGGCCACCTTGCGCAGGGCCCGCTCCGCGCTGGCGCGGCGCATCGGCTCCAGCTGGCGGAAGGTCTTGAACGAGGCGAGGAGGCGGGCCGCCACCTGGGGGTTCTTGCTGTCGAGTGTCAGCACCACGTCGGTGACGAAGTCGTGCCCGGCGCCGTCCGCCCGGTTGAACTGGGTGGGGTTGGTGGCCGCGAAGGCGCCCACCAGCGAGCGCACCCGGTTGGGATTGCCCAACGAGAAGGCCGGATGCAGCATCAGGTCCTTGATGCGCTCAAGGGTGCCGGGAGCTGCGATCTGCGCCTGCAGCGTGAACCACTTGTCGATGACCAGCGCATCCCGCTCGAAACGATCGTAGAAGGCCTGAAGCGCCGCTTCGCGCTCCGGCACCTCGTGCTGGGTCAGCACCGCAAGGGCGGTGATGCGGTCGGTCATGTTGTCCGCCGCCTCGAACTGCGCCTTGGCGCGGGCGATGCCCTCCGCCGCGCCCGTGACAGCGAGGAAATCCAGCGAGAGGTTGCGCAGCGCGCGACGCCCGGCAGAGGCCGCATCCGGCGAGAAGGGGCCGGTGGCGGCCATCGCCGCATAGGTGGTGGCGAACGCGCCTTCCAGTGCCGTGCCCACCGCGATGCGCAGCGCCTTGCGGGCGGTAAACACCGCGTCCGGGTCCACGTCCTTCGCCAACTCCCGGGCCACCTCGCCCTCGCCGGGCAGGGCCAGCGCCTGCGCCTTGAAGGCGGCATCGAGCGTGGTGTCGGCAAGGATGGCGCGGGCGGCCGTCACCAGCGCCTCCGTCGCCGGCAGGCTGCCCGTGCGCGCGCCGGTCTTGAGCATTTCCAGCGCGATGCGCTGGATGGCGTCGAAGCGATTGAACGGGTCAGCATCATGGGCGGCGAGGAACACGCGGTCGGCCTCGGTGAGGTCGCTCACGAGGTTCACCGGGGCCGAGAAGCCGCGGTTGAGCGAGGGCACGGGCCGCGCGTCGAGGCCGGTGAAGAGGAAGCTCTGGCGCGCCTCGCTCACCTCCACCACGCCGTTCTCCACCGGCACGTTGCCGAGCGCCAGCGGCTGGTCGCGCCCGTCCGGGCCGACGAGGCCGAGGGCGAGGGGAATGAGCATGGGCTTCTTGGTGGGCTGGCCCGGTGTGGGGGGCACCTCCTGCGCCACGTCGAGGCGATAGGTGCCGGCCTCGGCATCCCACGCGCCGCTCACGGTGAGCACCGGCGTGCCCGACTGCGCATACCACAGCGCGAACTGCGAGAGGTCGCGGCCGGTGGCATCGGCGAACGAGGCGACGAAATCCTCGATGGTCGCGGCCTCGCCGTCATGGCGCTCGAAATAGAGGTCCATGCCCGCCCGGAACCCGGCCTCGCCGAGCAGGGTCTTCAGCATGCGGACCACCTCGGCGCCCTTCTCGTAGACGGTCGCCGTGTAGAAGTTGTTGATCTCGCGATAGGTTTCCGGCCGCACGGGGTGCGCGAGCGGGCCCTGGTCCTCGGTGAACTGGGCGGCCTTGAGCGCCCGCACGTCGGCGATGCGCTTCACCGGGCGGGAGCGCTCGTCGGAGGAGAATTCCTGGTCGCGGAAGACGGTGAGGCCTTCCTTCAGGCACAGCTGGAACCAGTCGCGGCAGGTGATGCGGTTGCCGGTCCAGTTGTGGAAGTATTCGTGGGCGATGACGCCCTCGATCCCCGAATAATCCGCGTCGGTTGCGGTCTCCGGGGTGGCGAGGACATACTTGTCGTTGAAGACGTTGAGGCCCTTGTTCTCCATGGCCCCCATGTTGAAGTCCGACACGGCGACGATGTTGAACACGTCGAGGTCGTACTCGCGGCCGAAGGCCTCCTCGTCCCAGCGCATGGAGCGCTTCAGCGCGTCCATGGCGTAGCCGGCGCGGGCCTCCTTGCCGTGCTCCACATAGATGCCCAGCTCCACCTCGCGCCCCGAGCGCGTGAGGAAGCTGTCCGAAATCTTGGCGAGGCGCCCGCCCACGAGGGCGAACAAATAGGACGGCTTCGGCCACGGATCATGCCACACGGCATAATGGCGGCTGGTGCCGTCCACCTTCCCGCTTTCCACCAGATTGCCGTTACCGAGCAGCACGGGCGCCTCGGCCTCGTCCGCCTCGACACGGGTGGTGAAGACAGAGAGCACGTCCGGCCGATCGGGATAATAGGTGATGCGGCGGAAGCCCTCGGGCTCGCACTGGGTGCAATAGTTGCTGGAGGTGCGGTAGAGCCCCATCAACTGGGTGTTGGCGGTGGGGTCCACCAGCGTCTCCACCTCCAGCACGAAGGCGTCGGCCGGGGGATGGGCGAGGGTGAGGCGGTCCGGTGTCGCCTCAAAGCTCGGGCCGGCCACCGGCTTGCCGTCGATGGCGAGGCGGACGAGCGTCAGCCCGTCGCCATTGAGCACCACCGGCGCGCCGGGGGCGCCCGCCGGGTTGCGGCGCAGGGACAGCTTCGACGTGACGCGGGTCTGCGAGGGGTGCAGGGAGAAATCAAGGTCCACCTTGTCCACCAGCCAGTCCGGGGCGCGGTAGTCGGAAAGGTGGATGGCCTTGGGTTCGGCATCACGCATGAACATGAACTCCCCGCGCGCCGCCGCATTGGGCGCGTCGCCTTGTGCGATGTGATCTTGGGCTGAGAGTAAGGCCCGGCGCGCCGGGAGGGAAGCGCGCCGCTATGCGCCCGAGGCCGAGCCGTGCCGCCAGATCTTCCAGGCCGACATTACAAGGATGGCCCCGAGCAGCGGCAGCAGCATGGAGGCCGGCACGACGCCAAGCAACTGCCCGCCGAGAAACGCGCCCAGCATGGAGGCGGCCGTCATCACGCCCAGGAACGTGAGGTTCTCCCGCACGACGCCGAGGGTGTTGTCGCGGCCGAAACGGGCGAAGCCGACAATGAGGGTGGGCAGGCTCACAGCGAGCGCGACGCTGCCCGCGAGCTTCACCGGCAGGGCGAACAGCAGCACCAGCGTTGGCACCAGCAATTCCCCGCCCGAAACCCCCATGAGCGCCACCGCGAGCCCGATGATGAAGCCGGCCAGCACCCCGACCACCAGCCGCACGGTGCCGTCGATGGCCATGTGCTTGAGATCGGGATCGTCCCCCAGCACCAGCAGGACGGCGGTGAAGACGAGCATGGCCGCAATGGTGCGGAACAGGGTGCGCGAGGCGAACCGCGTGGCGTAGGTCGCTCCAGTCCAGGCCCCCGCGAGACTGCCGGCCAGCAGGGTCGCGATCACCCGCCAGTGCTCGGCCACCTCGGCGAAGGGAATGGTCGCGGCGCGGGACGGCAGGGCGAAGGCCACCACCACGAGGCTGAGAACCCGATTGATGATGATGGCGGGCAGCGCCTCGAACCCCAGCGCGATCAGGACCGGCAGCCGTATTTCCGCGCCACCGAGACCGATGAGGCCGCCGACGGTCCCGATGGCCAGCCCAGCCAGTGATCCGTGCAGCAGGCGACGCCTCAGGGACGTTGCGGAAGGCTCGAAAGACATGCCGATCACGCTCCCTTGAACGGGCCGCTTCGCACCGTCACCTCGGCCTCAGAATAGGACGCGAGCCGTTGAGATCAAAGAATTCTCGTCGATTGTCCAGAAATCCCCACCGATTGTTTCGCTAAGGGAGCCTTATCGAATTTTGCGGCGCACCCTAGCTCCTAGCCATCAAAGGGCGTGGTGGGGTTGGTATTTAAGGAGATCAACATGCGTAATCTGACTTTTAGCGCCGTCGCGCTCGCCGCCCTCCTTGCTTCCGGCGCGGCCTTCGCGGGTGACGAACCGTCCCTCGCCGCCGCCGATGCTGAGGCGCAGGCCGCTGCGACCCTCCATTCGCAGGCGCAGCCGCTCGGCTACGCGACGCCCCGCGCCGGCCATCCGGCCTTCGTGGCGCTCTCCGCCGGTCAGGAGCGGAGCTCGCTCTCGGAAGCCGACCGCCTGTTCCTGGCGCAGGGTGACCGCGGCCTCGGCACCAACTGACGAAAACCCCCGGCCGGCGTCCTGTGCCGGCCGGGGGCATTCACGAAGGTCAGCTGTTCAGCCGTTCAGCCGCGCGTCCAGCGCCTCGTAGAGCGGATTGTCGGCGGCGAAGACGTATTCGATGGGGCCGACCGTCACCATGCTGGCGCCGCGCTGGCGCAGGAAGGTGGCGAGAGCGTGCAGCGTGTCCGGCGGGCAGTGCAGGGTCAGCATGCCGGACGATGTCGGGCCGCCGAAGGGTGCCACGCAGCGATAGGCCGCCACCGCCTCGTCCACCAGCGAGGCATCGCAATCGGCAAAGCGCGTGCGCACCTCCCGCATGGTCCGGGCGCGCTTCTCGGCTCCCAGCCGGTCGAACATGGCGCGGGCCGCCGCGAGGGGACCGCCGCTCCAGTTGGCGGTGAGGGAGGCGACGAGGTTCGCCTCGGACTTCAGGATGATGCCGTCGTCCACCACCTTCAGCGCATTGGCGGCCAGCGTCGCCCCCGTGGTGGTGATGTCCACGATCAGCTCGGCCGTGCCGGCGGCGGGCGTGCCCTCGGTGGCGCCAGCGCTCTCGACGATGCGGTAGTCGATGATGCCGTGGCGGGCGAAGTAGCCGCGCGTCAGGTTCACATATTTGGTGGCGACGCGGATGCGCCGGCCGGTGCGGCCATGGAAGTGGCTCGCCACGTCGTCGAGATCATCCATGGTGCGCACGTCGATCCACGCCTGCGGCACCGCGACCACCACATTGGCATGGCCGAAGCCGAGCTTTTCCAGCAGCGCCACGCGGCTGTCCGCCTCATGGATGTTCTCGCGCACCAGGTCCTCGCCGGTCACGCCCAGATGGGCGGTGCCGGAGGCCAGCGCCGCGGCGATTTCCGAGGCGGAGAGATAGGCGACCTCCACCCCTTCCACCCCGCCCAGCGCGCCGCGATAGTCGCGGGCGCCGCGGGCCTGCGTCAGCGGCATGCCGGCGCGGGAGAAGAAGGCGTGGACATTTTCCTGAAGCCGCCCCTTGGACGGCACGGCGAGGATGAGCGGCGTGGTCATCGGGCGTCCTCCGCGGCACCTGAGAGGCCGGCGAGGCGCTCCACCCAGGCGGCAAGACCGACGCCGGGGATGGCACCCTCCGCGCCGAGCCGCGACAGCAGCCGGTCATAGCGCCCGCCCGCCACCAGCGGGCCGGCGCCGGGACGGGCCGGGTCGTGCAGCTCGAACACCATGCCGCTGTAATAATCGAGCGGCCGCCCGAAGGCGGTTGAGAAGCGCACGGACGACAGGTTCACCGCATAGGCGGTGAAGAAGCCGGTGCGGCGGTCGAACAGATCGAGGGCGGCGTTGAGGTCGATACCCGCATCCGCCGCCAGCGCCCGCATCCGGGCCGAGGCGTCGTCCGGCGTGCCGGAGATGGCGAGGTAGCGCGAGAGGATTTCCGAGGTTTCCGTCGAAAGCCCGCCGCCTGCGTCGAGGGAGGACTGCTCCAGGAACCGCTCGGCGATCTCCGACACGCTGCGTCCGCCCACCGTCGAAATGCCGGCGATGGAGAGAAGATCGGTGATGAGCGCGCGAGCCGCCGCCGGGTCCGCGCCGTCCAGCGCCGCCAGCACGCCGGCATGGGCGGGGGCGCCCTCGCGGCTCTTGTCGTTGAGTTGGGCGAGATCGAGGTTCACCCGTCCCTGGCCGAAATCCTTCAGCAGCCGGCGGCGCATGGCCGGCGCCAGCGGCAGGGCATCGAGCAGCGCCGTGAACAGGCCCACATCGCCGAGCCGGATGTCGGGCTGGGGCAGGCCGTAGAGCGCGCAGGCATTGAGGCCGAGGGACAGGATTTCCGCGTCCGCCGCCTCGATGTCGGTGCGGCCGAAGGATTCCACGCCGGCCTGCCGGAACTCGCCGGGGCCTTCGCCACGGAAGCGGAAGACGGGGCCGAGATAGCTCACCCGTGCCGGCATCGCCATGCCCTCGGCCAGCACCGCGCGGGCGACCGGGATGGTAAGGTCCGGCCGCAGGCACAGCTCGTGGCCTTCGGCGTCCGCCGTCAGATACATGCGGCGGCGGATGGATTCGCCCGAAAGGTCGAGGAATACGTCGGCCGGCTGAAGGATGGGCGGATCGAGGCGCGCGAAGCCGGCGGCCGCGAAGGTGGCGACCAGCGCCTCCTCGAGGCTCGGGGACGTGCGGGAGGTGAGGGGCGCGGGCGCCGCGGGCGACATGGGTGCAAGGTTTCCGTGAGGTCTTGCGGGCTTCTAGCAAAGCCGGCGCCTTACGGCCACCCCGGCGCCGACTCGGCCCACCGCCCGGGGACTGAAGCGCCGCGCTTCGGGTGGCGGCGGGTGTCGTCTATGGTGAGCGCCTGTCGAATCAGGAGGCGGCCATGGCAGGCGCGAGCGGAGCAAAGGGCGGCACGGCGGTGGCCGGCGTCGAAAATCTCTCGTTCGAGCAGGCGCTTGCCGAGCTGGAGGCCATCGTCGCCAATCTCGAACGGGGCAACGTGCCGCTGGAGGAATCCATCGCCATCTACGAGCGCGGCGAAGCCTTGAAGCAGAGGTGCGAGGCCTTGCTGAAGGCCGCCGAGGCGCGGGTGGAGACCATCACCCGCGACGCCGCCGGCCGCCCGGCGGGCACCCAGCCGCTCGATCCGGACGCCTGACAAGCGTCCCGAAACGGCACAGTTGCAGGATTTGTCGGGGACAGTGGGGGAACGCAGCGGGACCGAATCGCTGCCGCGCCCGTTTTCCCGCTTCGTTCAGTAGATGCCCGGAATGACGCGCCTGGTGCGCCGGGCATAGGCGTCATACTCGGCGCCAAAGGCTTCCCGCATCATCTGCTCCTCGCGCCCGACGCGGAAGAAGAAGAGGATGCCGAATCCGATCAGGCCGGCCAGTCCGGCGATGAAATTCGGCAGAAGCAGCGCCTGCGCCAGGGCCCACAGGAAGAAGGCCGAGTACATGGGGTGGCGTACCTTCTGATACACCCCCGAGGTGATGAGCTCGTGCTTATCCTTGATCTCCAGCGTCACCGACCAATACTTTCCAAGCTGCCGGTGGGTGCGCCAGAACAGCAGAAGTGAGCCGGCGAACACCACCACGCCCGCCACCAGCTGAAGCACGGTCGGCGGGTAGGAGGCGAACCTGGGGAAGCCCGTCGCCGCATAGATCGCGGGGATGATGCCCAGCCCCAGCGTGGAGATGGACAGAAGGATCATCTCCCGCAGATTGCGGTGCCGCGCATCCGCCACGCGCTGGCGTTTTGCCTTTCGTTCGAAAGGGATACGTAGGACGTACCAGGATACAACGCCCACGGCCCAGGCGATCTTGGCGAAGGTCAGGAGGCTCATGCGGCGGTCTCGGGTTCCGGGAGGGGGAGGATGCAGCCGGCGTCGTCATAGACCAGCGGGCGCAGGGTTCCGTCGGGCAGGAGATAGGCCCGTAAGCTATTGGTATGCGAGGCCAAAACGTCGAACGACAGGGGTCCGCAGACATACGCATAGAAGTCATGCGTCGAACGGATATCGCCGGCGAGGAAGCACTGGCAGTGCAGGCGCATCACGTCGAACCAGTGGCGGCGGTAGATGGCCGGCGAGATCATCTGCCGGATTTCTACGTGTCGGATCAATGGCTTGAGGAAATAGTCGCCGGGCGGCAGCAGCACCGGGGCGAAGCTGACGGGGCCGAGGGTGACCGGGTTCACCTTGTAGAAGGAGACGATGTCGTCGCGCGACTGCACCTCCACCCAGCCGATCTGCTCGGCCGCCGCAACCCGTTCTGCTGCCTCGCGAAAGCGTCCGCCGGCGGGGTGCAGGGCGAACTTGGCGGTGGTCGAGCCGAGGGTGAGGATGCGCACGCGGGCGCGGGTGCCGAAGGCGGGATCGGCGGTGAGCGCCGCGGCCATCGCGCTGACCGCGAGCATGGCGCCAAGGCTATGGCCTGCAACGATAATCTCGTCGATGCCCTGTGCCGCCGCCTCCGCTTCAACTGCCCGCAGACGATCGGCGAAGGCGCGGATGCGGGATTCCACCTCGGGATGCCGCCCGCGGACGAAATCCACTGAGAATTCAGCGAGATCCAGCGACTGCTTCAGCCGGAAGCGGCGCCCCGGCCAGCGCATCAGGAGGAGCCCTCCGGCGAGGGTCACGGCAAGACCGGCGATCGTCGCGACCAGCGTGCCGAACGCCGCAAGCCATTGATGAACAAGGAAACCCGCCGCCGCTGCCAGCCCCCAGAACAGGGCGAGCAGCATGTAGGTGAAGAGGAAGAACAGGCCGTAGCGCCGGCTGGAGCGGAAGTAGTTGGCGATGGTGCCGCTCGACACCATGTCCGCCATGGCCCGCACCGAGCCCTTCATGTGGCTCCACACTGAACGGCCCATGTCAGCCCGAGTCAGGTCATGCCACCCCAGGTTTTCGAACGTGGTTTCGGTATGCCAGTTGGGGCCGTCAGCTTCGGTTCGCCAGAATCCGCCCGTGGGCGTCGGCACGGGTGCCGAGTCGCGGCAGTGGGTTCGCACATTCCACACGTCGCCGAAGCGTTTTAGCTCGCGCACGAAGATGCGGTGGTGCCCTTCCACCGCCATGGGGTCGAAGCCGGCAATGAAGAAGACGTGGCGGCGGCGGACCCGGGCGCGCGCGTCCGCGTCCTGGGGCGGGATACCGCGCGCTTCGGCGTCGGTCCCGGCGGTGGGGCCTGCGAGCGTTCCCTCGGCGTCGTGCATGGGGCGCCTTCTAGCGAAGATGGCCGGGCGTGGCTAGTTGCGGCAACGGCAGGCGCCGGGATAATGGAGCCGTCCCACCTCGGCAGGGCAGGGGCGGCGGGCCCCTCATCGCGGCGGGCATGGAGAGGGCATGGCGAGGCTGCGGGATCTGCTGACCGCCATGTGGAAGCCATCGGCGCCCATGGGTGGCGACGCGGCCGCCCCCTTGGTGCCCGAGCCTCCGGCGCTGCCCCAGGCCGAGGCGGAGCCGGTGCAGCCCGTCCCTTCCCCCAGCTTCGCGCCCGGCCTCTGGGACAGTCCCCTGTCCCGCCTCGCCGCGCTGGGCCCGACGCCGTCGCTGCTGGTGGTGAAGCTCGATCATGCGGGGGATTTCGTCACCGCGCTGCCGGCGATCCGGCGGCTCCGCGAAGCCTTTCCCGCCTCGCGCCTGACGCTGCTGTGCGCGCCCTTCATGTGCGATTTCGCCGCCACGACCGGCCTCTTCGATGCGGTGCACGGCTTTGATTATTATCCGGCGCGGGGCCATCCGCCCGCTGGCGTGCCGGACGCCGCGCTGGCGGCGGTCGCGGCGCTGGATCTGCCGCCCGCCGACATCGCCATCGACCTGCGCCACGCCGACGATTCCCGCGCGCTGCTGGCCGCGCTGCCGGTGCGGTTTCGCGTCGGCTTCGCCGGGCTCGGCGCCCGCCATGCTCTCGACCTCGCCTTGCCGGAGATGGAGGCCTCGGCCCGCGCAGGCGGCCTGCTGGCGCCGCTGCCGGCGGGGGTGCGCCTCTCCGCCCTCGCCGAGGTGCTGGTCAGCGCCTTTCGGGCGGTCCAGGCCGACCAAGGGGCGCCCATCCCTCTCGGTGCCCCACCGGCTGTGCCGGATTTTCCCGATGGCTATGTGGTGCTCGCCCCCGGCGCCCGCCTCGCCATCAAGCTCTGGCCCGTGGAGAATTGGCGGGTGCTGGCGGAGCGGCTGCTGGGCGCAGGCGCCCTCGGCCTCGTGCTCACGGGCACGGCGGAAGAGGAGCCGCTGTGCGCCGCCATCGCTGCCGGACTGCCGGCGGATCGCGTGGTCAACCTGGCGGGCCGGCAGGATCTGGCCGGGCTCGCAGCCGTCATCCACGGGGCGCGGGCCGTGGTGGCGCTGGATTCCGCCCCGGCCCACCTTGCGGCGGCCCTCGGACGGCCGACCCTGTGCCTGTTCTCAGGCCTTGCGGATATCCAGAGCTGGGCGCCTGCCGGCCCGCGCGTGGCGGTGCTGAGCGCCCATGCCAGCTGCGCGCCGTGCTTCCTGAACGATGTGGCCGACTGCACCCACGGCCACGGCTGCATGACGCGCCTCACGCCGGACCATGCGCTGGCGGGGCTCGCCGCCCTCGGCCTTGAGTTTGCCTGCGTTCCGCTGCACTAGAGCGCCCATGATGCGCCCCTTTCCGACCGTGGCGGAGGCCCCGTCCGATGAGGACGGCCCACGGCCCGCTCCCGCCGACGTGACGGTCGTGTTCGTCACCTACAACAGCTCGGCCGTCATCGGCCGTGCGGTGGCGAGCGTTCCGGCGGAATGCCCGGTGGTGGTGGTGGACAATGCGAGCCCCGAGGGCACAGCGTGGGCGGCGGCCCTCGCGCGGCCGGTCGATTTCGTCGCCATGCCTGTCAATGCCGGCTTCGGCACGGCCTGCAATGCCGGCGCCCGGCGGGCGGGGACGCCCTATGTCCTCTTCCTCAATCCCGATGCGGTGCTGGGGCCGGATACCCTTCCCCGCCTGCTGGCGGCGGCCCGGCTCTATGGCGAGCCGGCCATTCTCATGCCGGCCATCGTGGGCGAGAACGGGCGGCTCATGCGCAAGGAAGGCTCCATCCTGGAGAAGGTCCCGCGCAGCGCCCGCCTCGCGCCGGAGGAGATTGCGGGGGATTATTGCACCCGCTTCGTCCATGGCGCCGCCTTCATGGTGTCCCGCGCCGCCTTCCTCGATCTCGGCGGCTTCGACGAGGCCATATTCCTCTACCACGAGGACGATGACCTCTCGCTCCGCGTATTGGCCCGCCGCATCCCCATCGTGGTGGTGACGGACGCACGGGTGACCCATGCGGGCGGGCGCTCCAGCACGCCCTCCTTCGGCCAGACCTTCCGCATCAGCCGCGCCAAGATGCACTCGGAACTCTATGTGCGGGAGAAATACGGCCGCGCCGGCGGGCGGGCCTCGCGGCTCCTCTGGCTGGGGGCCGGCTGCGCGCTGGCGCTGGCGCTGTTCGACCTCCACCGGGTCGCCATCCGGGCGGGAAAATTCGCCGGTTGCCTCGATGGAGTGCGCCGGAATGCCCCGCCGCACGTATAGGTTTCAGGTGTAGACGAAGGTCGCCCGAGCGTCGCCGCAAGGTCAGCCTTTGTACGTTGCATACCAGCGAGCCCGTGTGTAAGGCTCGGTTTCCCGGTTCGTTCCGGTCGGAGTGGTCCGTGACTTTGCTGAAGACCCCGTTGCTCGATACCATCCGCGAACCCGCAGATGTGCGGCGGCTGCCCCAAGAGAAGCTGGCCCAGCTTGCGGCCGAGCTGCGCGCCGAGACCATCGATGCGGTTTCCGTCACCGGCGGGCATCTGGGCGCGGGCCTCGGCGTGGTCGAGCTGACGGTGGCATTGCACCACGTCTTCAACACCCCCCACGACCGGCTGATCTGGGACGTGGGCCACCAGTGCTATCCCCACAAGATTCTCACCGGGCGGCGCGAGCGCATCCGCACGCTGCGCACCGGCGGCGGCCTCTCCGGTTTCACCAACCGGGCCGAGAGCGAATACGACCCCTTCGGCGCCGGCCATTCCTCCACCTCCATCTCCGCCGGCCTCGGCATGGCGGTGGCGCGGGATCTCGGCGGCGGCGAGCGCAATGTGGTGGCGGTGATCGGCGACGGCGCCATGTCGGCGGGCATGGCCTATGAGGCCATGAACAATGCCGGCGCCATGGATTCGCGCCTCATCGTCATCCTCAATGACAACGACATGTCCATCGCCCCGCCCACGGGGGCCATGTCGGCCTATCTGGCGCGGCTCATCTCCGGCCAGACCTACCGTTCGCTGCGGGAGATCGGCAAGCAGATCGCCGGCCACCTGCCCAAGTTCGTGGAGCGCGGTGCCCAGCGGGCCGAGGAGTTCGCGCGCGGCTTCTGGACCGGCGGCACCCTCTTCGAGGAGCTGGGCTTCTATTATGTCGGCCCTATCGACGGGCACAATCTCGACCACCTCCTGCCCGTTCTGAAGAACGTGCGGGACGCCAAGACGGGGCCGATCCTCGTTCATGTGGTCACGCAGAAGGGCAAGGGCTACGGCCCGGCCGAGCAGAGCGCGGACAAGTACCACGGCGTCGTGAAGTTCGACGTGGTGACGGGCGCGCAGGTGAAGGCCAAGTCCAACGCCCCGTCCTACACCCGCGTGTTCGCCGAGAGCCTGATCTCCGAGGCGCGGCGCGATCCCAAGATCGTCGCCATCACCGCCGCCATGCCTTCCGGCACGGGGATCGACCTGTTCGGGCAGGCCTATCCCGACCGCACCTTCGACGTGGGCATCGCCGAGCAGCATGCGGTGACGTTCGCGGGTGGCCTCGCGGCGGAAGGCTTCAAGCCGTTCTGCGCGCTCTATTCCACCTTCCTTCAGCGGGCCTACGACCAGGTGATCCACGACGTGGCGCTGCAGGGCCTGCCCGTGCGCTTCATCGTCGACCGCGCCGGCCTCGTGGGGGCGGACGGGGCGACCCATGCGGGGGCCTATGACCTCGCCTATCTCGGCTGCCTGCCCGGCATGGTGCTGATGTCGCCCGCCGACGAGGCGGAGCTGATGCACATGATCGCCACCGCCGTGGCCTATGACGACGGCCCGTCCGCCGTGCGCTTCCCGCGCGGCGAGGGCGTGGGCGTCGAGCGGCCGGACCGGGGCGAGGCGCTGCCCATCGGCAAGGGGCGCATCGTGCGCGGAACCGGGGAGGGCGATGTCGCCATCCTCTCGCTGGGCACCCGCCTTGCGGCCGCGCTGGACGCCGCCGAGCGGCTGGAGGCGGCCGGTTTCACGGTGACGGTGGCCGATGCCCGCTTCGCCAAGCCCATCGACCGCGATCTCGCGCTGAAGCTGGCCTCCGGCCATGCCGCGCTGGTGACGGTGGAAGAGGGCTCCATCGGCGGCTTCGGCAGCCAGGTGCTGCAATTCCTCACCGACGAGGGCGTCCTGGATCGCGGCACCGTCAAGGTGCGCTCCATGGTGCTGCCGGACATCTATATCGACCACGACACCCAGGCCCGCCAGATCGCCGAAGCCGGCCTCGACGCCAACGCCATCGTGGCGAAGGTGGAGGGGCTGCTGGGCACGGCCAAGGCGGCGGGGCTCTCCGGGCGCGAGCTGTCGCGGGCGGGGTGAGGGGCGGGGCTCCTTGGGGCCGTCCAGATCGGCGCATTCCGCCCTCACAGGTGTCATGGCCGGGCTTGTCCCGGCCATCCACGTCGTGACGCTAGCATCAACGTCCGAATGCCGTTCCCGGCCTAACCACGTGGATGCCCGGTACGAGGCCGGGCATGACGGGTGTTATGGTGGCGCGGCCTGCGCGTTTCTCCGGTTCGGCTCGTCCCCTCAGCTCACCGCCGCCTGACCATCCCGGCGCGGGTCGCTCGCCGCTGCGTAGCCTTCCACCGCCGGATCGCCCATGCGCCAGATGAACTGGCCGGCGCCGAAATCCTGATAGGTGTCGTTGAGCACGGCCACCTCGTGGCCCAGCGCCGCGAGGCCGTCCAGCAGCTCCGGCGTGTTGCCGGGCTCGAGGTTGATGGAGAGGCCCTCGTCGAAGCGCCAGCGCGGGGCGTCGCAGGCGGCCTGCGGGTTCTGGGCGAAGTCGAGCATCCGCACCAGCGTCTGCACATGGCCCTGCGGCTGCATGTTGCCGCCCATCACGCCGAAGCTCATCACCGGCTGACCATCCCTGGTCAGGAAGCCGGGAATGATGGTCTGGAACGGCCGCTTGCGCGGCGCCACCACATTGGCGCGCTCCGGGTTGAGGCTGAAGCCGAAGCCGCGGTTCTGGAGCGACACGCCCCAGTCCGGCAGCACCACGCCGGAGCCGAAGCCCTGATAATTGCTCTGGATGAAGCTCACCATCATCCCCGAGGCATCCGCCGCCGTGAGGTAGATGGTGCCGCCGCGCACCGGATTGCCCGGCGCGAACCGCTGGGCGCGGCGCGGGTCGATGAGGCGGGCGCGGCCGGCGATATAATTCTTGTCCAGCATGTCCGCCGGGCTGATCTCCATGGCCCGGGGATCGGCCACGTAGCGATAGACGTCGGCGAAGGCGAGCTTGATGGCCTCGATCTGGAGGTGCTGGGCCTCCACGCTGTCCGCCGACAGGCCCGAAAGATCGAAATGGGAGAGGATGCCCAGCGCCATCAGCGCGGTGATGCCCTGCCCGTTGGGCGGGATCTCGTGCACCGTATAGCCGCGATAGTCCTGCGCCACGGGCGTCACCCAGTCCGGGGCATAGGCGGCCATGTCGGCTGCGGTGAGGGCGCCGCCATTGGCCTTGGCGTTCGCCTCCAGCGCGTCGGCGATCTCGCCGCGATAGAAGGCCTCGCCCTTGGTCTCGCCGATCAGCCGCAGCGCGCGGGCGGCGCCCGGCATGGTCACGTGCTCGCCGACGAAGGGCGCGCGGCCCTTGGGTAGGAACACTTCTTTGAAGCCCGGCTGGCTCGTGAGCTGGGGCAGCGTCGCGGCGGCGGCCCACTTGTGCTGCACGTTGGTGGAGACGAGGAAGCCGCGCTCGGCGATGGCGATGGCCGGCTCCAGCAGGTCCGCGAAGGGCAGCTTGCCGAAGCGTTCGGAGAGCGCGACCCAGCTCGCGACCGCGCCGGGCACCGTCACCGCGTCCCAGCCGCGCTGGGGCAGGGTCTTGGCATCGGCGCCGTACTTGGTGCGGAAGTATTCGGGCGTCCAGGCGGCGGGCGAGAAGCCCGAGGCGTTGAGGCCGTGCAGGCCCTTGCCGTCCCACAGGATGCAGAAGGCGTCCGAGCCGAGGCCGTTGCTGCATGGCTCCACGATGGCCATGACGGCGGCGGCGGCGATGGCGGCGTCCACCGCATTGCCGCCCCGCCCGATCATGGAGAGCCCCGCCTGCGCCGCCCGGGGATGGGAGGTGGAGACCACATTGTTGCCGAACACGGGCAGGCGCCGCGAGGGATAGCCGGCGGACCAATCGAACGACGCAGTCATGGTGCAGTCCCGCAATGAGAGAAACGTCAGCGCTCAGGGCCGAACACGGCATCGAGCCGCGCGATGTGGGGCTTAAGGTCGATGCCGTGCTCGGCGAGCCAGGCATCGTCATACAGGGTGGAACGGTAGCGCGCGCCGGAATCGCACAGCAGGGTCACGATGGACCCGCCTTTCCCCTCCGCCGCCATCTCCTCGATGAGATCGACGCAGGCGGAGATATTGGTACCGGTGGAGCCGCCGCAGGCGCGGCCGATCACGGCGCTGATCCGGCGGGCGGCGGCGATGCTCGCCGCGTCGGAAATCACCGCCATGCGGTCCACCACCGAGGGGATGAAGGAGGGCTCCACCACCGTGCGGCCGATGCCCTCGATGACGCTCTTGCAGGCATCCACCTGCATCACCGCGCGGTCGGCATAGTGGCGGTGGAAGACGGAGGCCTCCGGGTCCGCCACGCACAGGCGGGTGGGGAATTTGCGGTAGCGGATGAAGCGCCCGATGGTCGCCGCCGTGCCGCCGGTGCCGGCGCTGCACACCACCCAGTCGGGGATCGGAAACGGCTCCCACGCCATCTGCGAGAAGATGCTCTCGGCGATGTTGTTGTTGCCGCGCCAGTCGGTGGCGCGCTCGGCAAAAGTGAACTGGTCCATGTAATGGCCGTCCAGCTCCTCGGCGAGGCGGCGTGCCTCTTCCGAGGTGTTCCAGCCGTCGATGAGGTGGGGCTCGCCACCCTCGAAGGCGATGGCCGCCACCTTCTCCGCCGAGGTCCGCCGGGGCATCACCGCGATGAAGCGCAGGCCCAGCAGCCGGGCGAAATAGGCTTCCGAAATGGCGGTGGAGCCGGACGAGGATTCGATGATCGTGGTGTCCGGCCCGATCCAGCCGTTGCACAGGGCATAGAGGAACAGCGAGCGCGCCAGCCGGTGCTTGAGGCTGCCGGTGGGGTGGCTCGATTCGTCCTTCAGATAGAGCGTGATGCCGGGCACGCGCGGCAGCGGGATGCGGATGAGGTGGGTGTCGGCCGAGCGGTTGATGTCCGCCTCGATGCGCGCGATGGCCTCGGCCACCCACGCCTGATCGGGCACCGCGCGGGGCGGGGCGATGACGTTCATGCCGGGCTCCCTGCGGGGCTCATTTCGGCCGTGCTCACATCGGCGATCGCGCGCCGCTTCAGCGCGCTGCGGTCGATCTTGTTGGTGGTCGCCAGCGGCATCTGGTCGAGGAACCAGATGCGGCGGGGATGCTGGTAGGCGGGGGCGTTGGCGAGCATGAACTGCTTCAAGGCCTCCTCCCCGATGTCGGCACCGGCGCGGCGCACCACGAAGGCCACGGGCTTCTCGCCCTTGATGTCGTCGGGCACCGGCACGACGCAGGATTGAAGCACCTGCGGGTGCTTGTCGAGCACCGCTTCCACCTCGCCGGGAAAGATGTTCTCGCCGCCGCAGACGAACATGTCGTCGGTGCGGCCGAGGAAATAATAGAAGCCGTCCGCGTCGCGCCGGAACACGTCGCCGGTGCGGTAGAAGCCGTCCGCCGTGAGGGGCGAGCGCACGTCCGGCCGGTTGTGATAGCCGAGCATCACCGCCGGGCTCTTCATCTCCAGCTCGCCGCTCTCCGGCGCCTCCGGCCCCACGAGGCGCACGGCGACTTGAGGATGGGGATAGCCCACCGAGCCCATGGGCACGGGCCGCCCGTCCGGATGGCCGGAGAACACGATGGGGCCGCCTTCCGTGGTGCCATAGGCGTTGATGATGGCGGCGTTGGGCAGAAGCTGGCGGATCTGCTGGGCCAGCGAATCCGTCACCGGCGCCGAGCCCATGCGCAGCATGCGCACGCCGGAGAGGTCGGCCTTCGCCAGCGCCGCCTTCTCCCGCAGCATCATGGCGATCATGGGCGGCACGGCGGTGAGGAAGGTGCAGCCGTGGCTGGCGATGGCCTCGATATAGGGCACCGCGCGGAACTGGGGCAGCAGCACCGCCGTGCTGCCGGACGCGCAGGTGAGCAGCGCCAGCGCCAGCGCGTTCATGTGGTAGAGCGGCGCGGCAATGAGCATCCGTTCGCGGGAGAGATCGGTCTCGGTGCGGCGGGTGTCCGCCACCCACCGGTGCGCGGCGTGGGAGAGCAGCACGCCCTTGGGCCGTCCGGTGGAGCCGGAGGTGTAGAGGCTGAGCGCCGGTTCGTCGGGCACGGGCACCACCGGCTCGAACGCGCCGGGATCGAGGAGGGCGGCGAGCGTGCCCGGTCCGGTGCCGTCGAAATCCACGAAGGCGACGCCCTCGGGCGGTTCTGAGGGCAGGAGGGCGCGGCGCTCTCTATCGTGGACCACGAGGCGGGCGCCGCAATCGGCGATCACGTCGGCGATGGTCGCGGCCGGGAACTTGAAGTTCACCGGCACCGGCACGATGCCGGCGCGAATGGCCCCCATCACCACCGCCACATAGTCCGGCCGGTTGGCCGCGAGGATGGCGATGCGGTCGCCGCGCACGAGGCCACGGGCGAGCAGGCCGCGGGCCACGGCGTCGGCGAGGGCGTCGAAGGCGGCGCGGGTGAGCACGGTGGTGCCGCCGTCGAAATCGAGGCCGATGAACAGGGGATGGTCCGGCGCGTTGGTGCGGCAGACGAAATCCCCGAGGTTCGCGGGCAAGCTCATCGGCTGCTCCTGCAGGTCAGGTTCAGGTCAAAGGCGGGCAGGCTGAGCAGGCCCGCATCGGGGGAAAGGGGCTGCCAGCCGGCATCGTCGCGCGCGGCGGCGCGGGCCGCGATGTCGTCGAGGCTGGCGAAGCGCAGCGTCGCGGTGCGGAAGGCGGCTGTCTCGCCCGGCACCACCAGCACGTCGGCATCGTCCAGCGGCACGCGCCAGCCCTCGGCGTGGGGCGTTGCGGTGCTGTCGAAGGCCATGGCGAGGCGGCGGGCCTCCGCCTCCGGGTCGGTCGAGGCGATGGTGAAGGCGTCGATGGCGAGGAAGCCGTTGGGATGGGTCATCCATTCCGGCCGCCAGACCAGTTCCGGCGTCAGGTGCTCGCAGAAATAGACGCGCCCGGCCGGGAAGGTCTCCGGCGGCAGGCGCACGGTGCGGAAGCGGGCGTCGTGCTCGACGCCCTCCACGTCCACCGGCCGCGAGAACGCCACCGGCCCGGTCGGGGCGAATCCAGCGGCCGCGAGGCGGTCGCGGGTGGCGTCGGCGTCGAAGGTGCGCAGCACGAGGCCGTTGAGGCCGAACGGGCTGTCCAGCACCTCCTGGCGCTGGCGGCCGGTGTCCGGCACCCCCACCAGCTCCAGATAGGCGCCGGGCGTCATCATCAGATGGTTGATGGACCCGAGCGAATGGTACCCCCGCGGCGTGAGCGTGAAGCCCAGCGCCGCAAAGAGGTCCGCGGCCGCGTCCATGGACTTGAGGGTGTTGATCACCACATGGTCGAGCGCGGCCACGGGTTTCCTCCTCAGGCCTTGGGCGGGATCATGTAGACCCCGCGCCCGGAGGCGAGCAGCTTGCCGTCCTCGTCCAGAACCTGCGCCTCGGAGACGCAGAGCTGGCCGCCGAACTTGATGACCTTGCCCACGCAGATGAGGTCGTGCTGCATGGCGGCGCGGTGGTAGTCCACCCGCAGGTCCACGGTGGGCACGCCGCGGCCGGTCTTGGACACCAGCGCCCAGTCGGCGGTGAGGTCCACCAGCGTGGCGAGGATGCCGCCGTGGGCGTAGCCCTTGTCGGCGTTCACCACCCATTCCGGGCGCCACTTGGCGCGCAGGCGGATGGTGCCCTCGCCCACGTCCTCGACGGTGAGGCCGAGCCACTGGTGGAAGGGGCCCTTCAGGAGAAGGGCCTGGACCTGTTCCTTGGTCAGGGGAGCGTCAGACATGGTGCGGCCTCTCAGGGGGTGACGACGATCTTGCCCATGACCTCGCGGTCGCGGATCATGCGCAGGCCCTCGGCGGCCTCTTCGAGGGGGAGAACCTTGTCCACCACCGGCTTCAGCTCGCCCTTCTGGATCATGTCCATGAGGGCGGAGAGGTTCTCGTGGTAGAAGCTGTTGGAGCCGATGACCTTCAGCTCGAAGCTCCAGATGTAGCGAAGATCTTCCTTCGGATCGTGGCCGGCGGTGGCGCCGCACACGAGGATGGTGCCGCCGCGCTTCACGCAGCGGAGCGAAGGCACCCAGGTGTCGCCGCCGGTGAAGTTCACCACCACGTCCACGCCGCCCTCATAGGTGCGGCGCTGGGGCTTGCCGTACTTCTCGACCGCCCACTTGGAGAAGTCGGTGGTGCGGTAGTTCACGACATGGTCGGCGCCCAGTTCCTTCAGGCGGGCCATCTTGTCGTCGGAACCGGCGCAGGCGATCACCTCGCAACCCATCTGCTTGGCGAGCATCACGCAGCCCGTGCCCACGCCCCCCGAGGCGCCGAGGATGAGCACCTTGTCGCCTGCCTTCACCGTGTTGTGGGTGACGAGCATGCGGTGCGCGGTGCCGTAGGCGACCGGCAGGGAGGCGGCGTCGGTGAAGCTCACGCCGTCCGGCATCTTGATGAGCTGGCCGGCGGTGACAGCGCAGTATTCCGCCATGCCGCCGTCCATCATCTCGCCCATGAGCCCGACCTTGGGGTTGAGCGGGTTCACCAGCACCCGGTCGCCCACCGACCAGCCGGTGACGCCCTCGCCCAGTTCCACGATCTCGCCGGCCATGTCGAGGCCGATGATGACGGGCAGCGGCACCTTGATGCCGGGCATGCCCTTCACCGTGAACACGTCGTGATAATTGAAGGACGACGCGCCGACCCGGATCACCACCTCGCCCGGCTTCGCGCTGGGGACGGGATAGTCGTTGACGACCACGAGATCGCTCACGTCGCCATGTTGCTTCAGCAGCAGGGCCTTCATGGTTTTTGTCATTTCACTTCTCTCTGCTTGGAACGTTTCGGCGGCTTGAGCGCCAGGGCGACTACTTGATGGCCTTGGAAGCCTGGTAGGGGGCGGGGTCCAGAGCCGCGTCGGGCAGGTCGCCCTTTACTGCGCCGACGCTTTTGAAGACTTCGAACTCCGCCTTCATCGACGCGATGTCTGCGGGTTCCATGGAGACGGTGTAGATGCCGTCCCAAAGGGCGGCGTAGGCCTTGGCATCGTCTTCCGGGATGTTGCCGGCGGCCATCAGGGCCTTGGCGACGGCGGCCTTGTCGGCCTTGCCGGCCTCGTAGGCGCCGCGCATGCCCGCGATGACCTTGGCGGCGCCCTCGGGATTTTCCTTCATCCACGCGTTGCGCATGAGGCCGACGCCGAGCACGGGCGGGGCCTCCTTGCCGGTGACTTTCGCCCACTCGCCACGGAAGGAGGCGAGCTTGCGCAGCTTCACGTCGGGCAGGAGGGCGATGGTGACGGTGCGCAGCGCCGCGGCGTCGATGTTCTTCTGCACCAGGAACTGGGCGAGGCGCGGATCAGCGCCCGGCACGGCCTCGAAATCCGAGGCGGTCATGCCGTAGTTCTTGATGAGGATGGCCGCGCTGATGGCCGCCGTGGCGCTGCCCGACGGCGACATGCCGATCTTCTTGCCCTTCAGCTCCTCCATCTTGGTGATGGGGGAATCCGCCATCACCACGAAGTCGAGGTCGGCCACCTGCGTCGCGAGCACGATGGTCACGGGCAGGCCGTCGGCGGCGACCGAGAAGGCGCTGCCGGCGCTGGCGCCGATGGCGAAGTCGATGGCGCCGGCGGCCATGGCCTTGGTGGGGGCGTTCACATCCGGAAACTTCACGAACTCGGCTTCGAGCCCCTGCTTTTCCATGAACTTGCCGGCTTCCAGAAAGGAGCCGAAGCCGAGGCTGACGCCGGAGCTCCAGTATCCGATCCGCACTTTCGCGGCTTCGGCGGGAAGAGATGACAGGCCGATTGCGACTGCGGCGGCCAGTAAAGCAAGACGCTTCATATCGAAATCCCCGTGATGGAAGGTTGTATTGTTTTTTGGCTTTATGGGTTTCAGGCCGGGCGCGGCTTGCGCCAGGCGAAGAGATGCGTTTCGAGGGGCTTCAGCAGCACCGCCTCGATGAAGATCATCAGGATGACGAGGGTGAGGGTCCAGGCGAACACCTGGTCCGTCTGCACGAGGTCTGCCGCCTGCCGCAGCCGATAGCCGATGCCGCTCGACGCGCCGAGGGCCTCCGCCACGATGGAGACGCGGGCTCCGAAGCCGAAGGCGAGGCGCGCGCCGGCGAAGAACTGGGGCAGGATGGTGGGCAGGTAGATCTTCAGAAGAACCTGCAGCCGCGACATGCGGAAGGTCTGCGCCAGCTCGATGAAATCGCGGTTCACCGTGCTCGTGCCCTGCCAGACATTTGTGAGGATGAGCGGCATCGCGGTCATGAACACCACGAAGATCGTCGACCAGTTGGACAGGCCGAACCAGATGAGCGCGAAAATCGCCCAGATGGACGAGGACACCGTGTTGATGACCACCAGCAAAGGCTGGAAGAAATCGCCCAGCGTGCGGCTCGCCCCGAGCAGCAGGCCCAGCACCACGCCCACCACGGTGGCGAAGATGAACCCCATGGCGATGCGGTAGAAGGTGATGCCGAAATCCGCCCAGAAGCCGGGCGTGACCACGAGCTGCGTCCACACCCCGAACACCCGGCGCGGGCTCGGCAGGATGAAGGCGGGCGCGCCCAGCGAGCCGATGCCCCAGAGGCCGACCACGATGATGATGAGCAGCAGCCTGAGGCCGATGAGGCGCAGCCGGCGGTCCTGGGTCATCTGGAGGGGGGAGCGCTTCATCTGGCTCGGCTTCTGCGAAGGAGGACGGACGCGGCGGAACGCGGCAGGGAACGTATTCACAGGCTGAGGCGCAGCAGGCGCACCTCTTCGGCGACCTCGGGCGAGAGCGGATTGCGGGGGTAGGGCAGGTCGATCTCGCGGGTTTCCTTCACCCGTCCGGGGCGGGGCATCAGCACCACGATCTTGTTGGCGAGGACCACCGCCTCCTCCACGTCGTGGGTGACGAACAGCACCGACATCTGCCGCAGGCCGGCGATGCGCAGCACCTCGTCATGCATCTGCGTGCGGATGGAGGGATCGAGCTTGGAGAAGGGCTCGTCCATGAGCAGGATCGACGGCTCGGTGACGAGGCTGCGGCCCAATGCGGCGCGCGAGCGCATGCCGCCGGACAGCTCGTGGGGGAAGGAGTCGGCGAACTTCTCCAGCCCCACCAGCTCCAGCACCTGCATCACCCGATCGCGCCGCTCCTTGCGCGGCATGCCGGCGGCTTCGAGGCCGAGGGCGACGTTCTGGGCCGTGGTGCGCCAGGGGAACAGACGGTCCTCCTGGAACATGTAGGTCATGGTGCGCCAATCCTTGAAGGCGCTGGATTTCTGGCCGTTCAGGAACACCGTGCCCTGATCCGGCGGGATGAGGCCGGCGACGATGTTGAGCAGAGTGCTCTTGCCGCAGCCCGAGGCGCCGACGAGGGCGACGATGGAGCGCTCCGGCACGTCGAGATCGATGTTGCGCAGCACTTCGAGCTGCTCGCCGTCGCGGCGCATGAAGCTCTTGCCGACGCTTTCCAGCTGGACGACGCTCACCGCTCCCTCCCGCTCAGGCTGGAGAGCGGGGCGACGGGCACCACCGCGGCGGAATCCCTGAGCGAGGCGATGACCTTTTCCATGGTCATCTCGCGGAACGTCTCCACATGGCGCCGCGCCACTTCGGCGGCGGCCGCCGCATCGCCGGCGGAGAGATATTCGATGAGCAGGACGTGATCGTTGGCGATGTTGGGGCGCACGCCCTGCACGCCGAAGCCGAGCGCCACGAGGCGCGTCATCTCGTCGAGGAGGCCGGAGAGCGAGCGGCACAGGCGCTGGTTTCCGGCGGCCTCGGCGATGGCCATGTGGAAGCTGCGGTTGGCTTCGAGGAAGAAGTCGATCTGGTTGCCCACATCGGTCGTCAGCTTCACCCGGCAGGCCTCTTCGAGCCGCTCCAGATGCGCCCGGTTGACCCGCCCGGCGGCGCCGCGCGCGGCCAGCGGTTCCAGCACCAGCCGGAGCGCGAAGACTTCTTCCACATCCTTCACGGTGATGGGCGTGACGCGGTAGCCGTGGCGCGGCATGGAGGCGACGAAGCCGTCCTGGATGAGCCGCTGGAGGGCGATGCGGCAGCTGGCCTTGCCGATTTCCAGCCGCTCCATCAGCTCCGCCTCGGTGAAGCGGGTGCCCGGCAGGATGCGGCAGGAGACGATCTCGCGCCGGAGCAGGTCGTAGGCCTGCCGGCCTTTCAGGGTCGCGCTCGGAATTTCGAGGACATGCCCCGCATCCGATCCCCGGTCGCTGTCGCGCTCCTCGGTCACGCTCATCACCTCTCGGCTGACTGGTGAGAAGCCTACAGAACGACCTGACTGGGGAGAAGGCTAAATAGATAGCACGCTATGAAAAAATTTATCGATGTAAATCAACCATATGGTGTCCATCTGTCGCAAAAGCGGGCGGTTTTGGTGGGAGGCTCACAGGGCGCTGCCCAAGAAAGGGCCAGTCCCGGCCCCGGCGATGGGCGCTGGAGGGGGCGTGAGCGTGGGGCCTTGGAAACTTGGCGTCTCTCCCTCTAAAACCGAAAGGGGTTCGCGGCCCGGAGGGTTGCGGAAGATGGTGCGCGGCGCTCGACGCCCGCCCGGACGGGTCTGCAGGCGAGCGGAGGGGTGGTGATGGCGGCCAAGGGCAAGCATCAGGCGCAGGAGATGGCGGCGCCGGAGAGCTTCGAGGTCGCCCCGCTGCACCGGATGACGCTCGGCTATCTCATCAGCCTGCTGGCGCGGCTGCTTGCCCAGTCCCTGAAGGTCCGCAACGGGCCGGATGGAATCCTCCCCGGCCAGTATCCCATCGCCGTGGAACTGCTCGCCCAGGACGGCATGAGCCAGCGCGATTTGTGCGAGGTGGTGCGCATCGAACAGGCCACCATGGCCAACACCCTGAAGCGCATGGAGCGCGACGGCCTCATCACCCGCCGCCAGAGCGCCGAGGACGGCCGGCTCGCCACCATCCATCTCACCGAGGCGGGCGTGCGGCTCGCCCGCGATGCCGTCCGCAACGCCGCCGAAGTCAACAGCGTGGCGCTGGAAGGGCTCGATCCGGCGGCGCAGAAGGCTCTGCGGGACATGCTGATCGATCTCACGGAGCGGCTGGAGGCCGATATCCAGCAGCGCGACTAGGGCTCTGCCTAAAATTAGCGCATGACCATTCTGTAGACTTGCATACCAAGCTATGTATTATGTCTTCCGTGGTCGCTGGGCTCCGGCGTGTCCGCCCCAACGTGACAGCGTGTTGATGGTGTAGAGCGCAGCACCTCTCGAAGCCATTCGGCATTGGAAGGTGAACGGCTCGCCATGGGCTGCGTTTCCGAGGGGTTCCGTATCATGAGTGATGCGATAACTGCCGTAGGGTTAGAGTTCAGCAGCTCGAATTGGCTGCGAGTGCCCTGAACAACTGCAAATAAGATTGGCATTTCTGTCGCGGCGTCCGGCGGGCGTGTGGCCGATGTTCGCGATGGCGGCGTGAAAAAGTCCATCAAATCGGGAGGGGCGCGGCGTCATGCCGGGCCTGTTCAGTGGCGTGGCCACGGCACGTGGCGCGCGTGGAGCGTGACAGATGCGGCACGATACCGAGACGTTTCGCCAGTTCCTGGGCCGGCTTCGCGATGAGGGCGAATTGATCGACCTGCATCAGCCGATCGACATCCGCCACATCGCCACGCTCGTGGACCAGTCCGACAAGGCGTTGTTCTTCCATAACGTCATCGGCTACGACGTGCCTGTCGTCTCCGGCATCATCCGCTCGCAGAAGCGGGCCATCATGTCGCTCGGCTGCACCGCCTATCCCGAAATCGAGATGAAGCTGAGGGCGGCCATCGACCGGCCGGTGAACCCCAACATCGTCAACACCTCGCCCACGCAGGAAGTGGTGATGGAGGGCGATGCGGTCGACCTCTACAAGCTGCCCATCCCCATGAGTTCCATCTATGACGGCGGCCCGATGATCACCGCCGGCGTGGTGATCGCGCGCGATCCCGAATTCGGCCTCAACGCGGGCATCTACCGCTTCATCGTCAAGGAAAAGAACCTCACCGGCATCGACATCGTCACGCCCAACAACATGCGCCTGTTCGCGCAGCGGGCCTACGAGGCGGGCCGGCCGTGTCCCATCTCCATCTCCATCGGCACCCACCCCTACGAGATCATGGGCTCGGGCTTCCGCGCGCCCCTCGGCGTGGACGAGATGGCCATTTCCGGTGGCCTGCGCGGCGGCCCGGTGGACCTGGCGCCCTGCCGCACCATCGACGTGCCCTACATCGCCGACGCCGAGATCGTGCTGGAGGCGGAGATCCTGCCCCACGGCTGGATCTATCCGGAAGGCCGCTTCGGCGAGTTCACCCGGCTCATGGGCGGGCTGCACTGGAACCCCATCGTGCGCATCAAGTCCGTCTCCATGCGCAAGGATGCGGTCTATTACGCGCTCCACATGCCGTGGGAGAACACCTGGCTCGCCGCCCCCACCCGCTACGCCCTCATCCGGCAGGCGCTGAAGACGGCCGGCGTGCAGGTGAAGGACATCACCGTCACCCTCGGCGGCTGCGCCTTCTGGCACGCCGTCATCTCCATCAAGAAGCAGCCGGGGGAGGGCAAGAACGCTTTGCTCGCCGCCCTTTCGGTGATGGACCTGAAGCATGTGGTGGTGGTCGACGACGATATCGACGTCTTCAATCCCATGGACGTGGAATGGGCCATCGCCACCCGCGTGCAGGGTGACAAGGACATCATGATCGTCACCGGCGCGCGCGGAAAGCCGCTGGACCCGAGCCTGCCGCCGACGCCGCCCGGCGTGGTGCCCACCACCGCCAAGGTGGGCATCGATGCCACCATCTCCGAGGGCATCCCGAAGGAGCGCTACGAGCGCATCGCCTATGCCTATGCCGATACGGCCAAGATCGGCGACTACGTCTCCGGCAAGGCGGATGAGCCCGGTGCGGCAGCGGGCGAGGAAGATGTCGCTGAGCTGGCCGAGAAGATCGCCCAGATGATCGGCGAGGCGCCGCGCTATTACACGGATATCGCGGAAGCGTTCAGCGGCTACAACTTCGCCGTCATCGCCCGCGCCCTCGGCCATCTGCACGCCACCGAACGCCTGTGGCAGGACGCAAAGGGCGCCATGTGCCTGCGCGGCTCGCGCTTTGCCGCCAAGCCGCCGGGCGCGTGAGCCGGGCGGGCGAGACGATGGGCGTGGTGGCTGCGGGGACATCACGCCCATCGTTTTCAAATCGGAAAAGACCAGCTTTCCGGCAAGTCTGGCCCGAAGAACGTCCGGTCCGAAGAACGTCCGGCCCGAAGAAAAAACATCGCCCGGAAAAGAGAAGCGGCGAGAGCGTTTGAGGTTGGTGAAGCATTCTTCCACTCTTCCAGAGGGTGAACACATGCGTCGCAGGTTCCAGTCTCTTCTTTTCGCAGCGGCGCTTCTGCCGCTGGCCGGCCTGTCGTCCATGGCCGCCTCCGCCGAGACGCTGCTCAAGATCGGCGTCGCCCAGCTCTCGGCCGGCGGCCTGCCGGTCCTCGTGGCGGACCAGAAGGGCTTCTTCGCCGAAGAGGGCCTCAAATATGAGCGCCTCGACTTCAAGGGCGGGGGGCCGGTGGCGCAGGCCCTCGCCTCCGGCAGCATCGATCTGTGCATCTGCGCCGCCGACCATGCGGTCCATCTCCAGGATCGCGGGCTCGGCGGAAAGGTGCTGGTGGCGCTGGCCGAGCAGCACAGCTACGCGCTGATCGGCAAGGCGGATTCCACCGCCAAGAGCATCGCCGATCTCAAGGGCGAGAAGATCGGCATCACCACGGCGGGCAGCCTCACCGACACCACGGTGCGCTACGCCATCCGCAAGGCTGGCCTCGACCCGGACAAGGACTTCGTGCTGCTCTCGGTGGGCCGCGCGGGCGCGCAGAAGGCCGCGCTGCAGGCCGGCGCCATCGCCGGCGGCATGTTCTCGACGCCCGACATCCAGATCGTCATGGCCGAGAAGGGCGCCTATCGGATCATCGAGGATTTCCGCAAGCTGCCCTATCCGGCGCAGGATCTCATCGCCACCGATACCTGGCTGAAGGCCCACCCCGAAGACGCGCGCAAGGTGGCGCGGGCGGTGGTGAAGGCGCTGCGCCTCATCCAGCAGGACAAGACGGTGCTCTATCCCGCCATCAAGTCCCTGTTCCCCGAGATGAAGGACGACGCCATGGTCGCCCAGCTCGCCGATGACCTGGCCGCCGGCTATCTCTCCAAGAACGGCGTCATGTCGCCGGAGAGCTTCAACTTTCTCATGGCCATGATGACGATCGCCGAGCCGAAGCTGAAGCCGATGCCCTACGCCGACATCGTGGCCCTCTCCTATCTGCCCAAATGAGGCGCCGCATGAGCGACAGCATCACCACGCGCGGGCCGGCCTTCGCCCGGCCGGGACGGCGAAGCTTCTCCTTCGGGATCGGCGCGACGGGGCTGCGGCAGATCGGCCTCATCGCCGTTCTGCTCGGCCTGTGGGAACTCGCCTCCCACACCCTCTTCAACCCGTTCTGGAGCAGCCGGCCGAGCCTGATCGCGGCGCGGCTGTGGGAGCTCGCTCTCAACGGTGAATTGTGGCTCCACACCAGCACCACGTTGCAGGAGGCGGGCGCCGGGCTCGTGCTCGCGGCGGTGATCGGCATCCCGCTCGGCATCGTGCTGGCCCGCGCGCCGGAAGTCGCCCGCACCCTCGATCCGGTCATCATGGGGCTCTACGGACTGCCACGCGTGGCGCTGGCGCCCTTGTTCATCCTGTGGTTCGGCATCGGCCTGTTTTCCAAGATCATGATGGCCTTCACCATGGTGGTGTTCATCTTCCTGATGAATGTCATGGAGGGCATCCGCACCATCGATCCCGACCATCTGGACCTGATGAAGTCCATGCGCGCCGGGCGCTTCTATCTGGTGCGGCGGGTGCTGCTGCCGGCGGTGACGCCGTGGATCCTCGCCTCGTTCCGCATCGGCATCGGCCTCGCCCTCATCGGCGCGGTGGTGGGCGAGCTGATCGGCGCCAATCGCGGCCTCGGCTGGTACGTGGAAAGCCGGGGCGGGCAGCTCGACACAACAGGCGTGTTCACCGGCCTCATCGTGCTGATGGTGCTGGCCATGCTGGCCAACCAGCTTGTCGGCTTCGTCGAGCGGAGGATGATCACATGGCGCTGACCAACTTGGCGCTGACCGCCGAAACGCCGAGGCCCCGCGCCGCGCTCAAAGACCTCTCCATCTCCTTCCCCCGGCCGGACCTGCCGCCGCTGGAGGTGGTCTCGGGCATCTCGCTTGATGTGGCGGAGGGTGAGTTCGTCGCCGTGGTGGGGCCCTCGGGCTCGGGCAAGTCCACCATCCTGCGCGCCATCAGCGGGCTGCTGAAGCCGTCCGGCGGGCGTGTGGAGGTGGACGGGGTGGCGGTCACGTCGCCGCCGCCCAAGGTGGGCTTCATGTTCCAGAAGGATGCGCTGCTGCCGTGGCGGACGGTCGCCGAGAACATCCGCGTCGGCGCCGAGCTGGGCGGCACGCCCTCCGGCGAGCAGGCGGCGCAGGTGGCGCGGCTCATCAAGCTGCTGCGCCTCGACGGCTTCGAGAATGCCTGGCCGAAGCAGCTTTCGGGCGGCATGCGCCAGCGCGTGTCGCTGGGGCGCCTCCTGGCCTATCGCCCCTCCCTCATGCTGATGGACGAGCCCTTCGGCGCGCTCGACTACCAGACCAAGATCGCCATGGGCCTCGAACTGCTCAGGGTGTGGGAGGCGGAGCGCCGCTCCATCATCTTCGTCACCCACGACATCGAGGAGGCGGTGGCGCTGGCCGACCGCGTGGTGGTGTTCAGCGCCCGCCCGGCCCGCATCCTCGCCGAATACAAGGTCCACCTGCCGCGACCCCGGCACATGCGCACCATGCGCAGCGATCCCGCCTTCACGGACCTGACCGAGGCGATCTGGTCGGATCTGGCGCTGCCGGATTGATGACATGAAACGTCTCGTGGTGGCCATCACCGGCGCGTCGGGCGCCATCTACGGCATCCGCGCGCTCCAGCTTCTGCGGGAGCGGGGTGGGGTCGAGACCCATCTCGTGCTCTCCGCCTCCGGAGCGCGCACCATCATCGCCGAAACCGACTTCACGCCGGATGCGGTGCGCGCCCTCGCCCACCACGTCCACAATCCGAAGGACATCGGCGCGTCCGTCTCCTCCGGCTCGTTCGTGACGGAGGGGATGCTGGTCGCGCCCTGCTCCATCAAGACGCTGAGCGGCATCGCCCATTGCTACAATGACGAGCTGGTGGTGCGCGCCGCCGACGTGTGCCTGAAGGAGCGGCGCCGCGTGGTGCTGCTGCTGCGCGAAACCCCGCTCCACGCCGGCCATGTGGAGCTGATGGCGCAGGCGACCCGCAACGGCGCCATCCTCATGCCCCCCGTGCCGGCCTTCTACCACCGGCCGACCTCCATCCTCGACATCGTGGACCAGACCATCGCCCGCGCCCTCGATCTGTTCGGCCTCGATTTGCCGACGACGAAGCGCTGGAACGGAAAGGGCGTGGATTGAAATCGATTGCCTCGGTCGCCTCGCTTCCAGATTGCGCCGGTGCGGAGCTCAGGGAGCACGGCGTGGTCTGTCCTCAGTCCCACCAGAAATACCAGCGGCGCGCGGTGCGCAGGCGGGCGATGTAGTCGCTGATCTGCTCGAAATAGACTTCGTTGCCGGCGATGTAATGTTCTTTCGCAAGGCGCGTCGCTGCGTCGAAGGTGGTCGGTGGTCGGGCGACCACGAATTCGAGCGTGTCGAAGGTGACGGCGGCGAGTTCCGCGCCGTAAAGCAGCTTCCAGCGTCGCGCAAAGGCTGCCAGTGAGGCCGTGTCGGGGCAATTGTTCCAACCGCCGAGTCCGAGCAGCAAAGGCACACGCCAGCTGTCGGGCGTGGGCAGGCGGGTGATCGCTACCTGAGGGTAGGGGGCATTGAGATAAAACGAGTTGATGTCGTTGAACTGCTGCGTCTGTGGCTCAGTGTCTGGCGCGGTAGGCGGCAATTCCTTAACATTGTTAAAGAATTCCCGATCGAAACCGTATGCTCCGTCCCGGTTATAATCTTCCGCTTCAGCCAGTGCGGCAGCGACCTGCTCAGCAGAGGCATCCCTGATATTGTAGGGCCCTGTTTTATTTTCGGCGGCCCAGTCCTCAAAAAGGAGCTTGCGCACGTAATCGTCCACGATCGTCTCGGGAGATGCGATGTCCTCTTCCGCTATCTCCCGCTGATCCTTCGGAATTTTCAGAGTCCGTGGCGTAATCAGGATCGGCGAGAAGCCCTCGCGCGCACCGATGGCCGCCTCCTCGAACCATGCCGCCGTCGCCTCGGTGCCGGGGACGAGCCGCAGCGGGTAGGGCCATTCGGCGATGAGGCGCTGCCAGTCTGCGTGTTCCTTAAGGGCCATCTCGGCCGAATGATCCAGCTTGGGCCGGCGCCTTCCGAACAGGCCTCTCAGCCATGACCACATGACGACTCGCTCCCGCCTCTGCGCCCGATATTCCAAAGCAGAGCATAGATGCAGCCGCACGTCATGGCTGTGTCAGATCGCCCCCGCCACCGCCTCCACATTCCTCCGGTGCACCGCCTCATAGGGCTCGAAATAGGAGATCGCGCCCGTGGCGAAGGCCTCTGCCGCGAACGCGCGCAGGTCTTGCCCCGCCAACGCCGGCTCGTCCTTCAGCCTGAGCAGTTTCTCCACATAGAGCCGCGTCGCGTCGATGAGCGCCGGCCCGTAGCCGCCCGCGGCGATCACTTCGGGTGCGCCGTGGCAGGGCAGGATGCGCGTGGCGCCCAGCGCCGCGAGCCGCTTCAGGCCTTCGAGGTGCGCGGCGAGGCGGTCGGGCTCGTCCACATAGGTGATCGGGTCTTCCAGCGTGTCGCCGGCGAGGAGGATGCCGCCGGGCAGCAGCGCGACGGTGCCGTCGCGGCTGTGGATGTCCACATGGACCAGCTCGACGGGCAGGCTGCCGACCATCAGCGACAGTCGGTCCTCGAACAGAAGGTTGGGCAGGATGAGCGGATTGATGGGCGGGTCCGCGGCCTCCAGCCGGGCGCGGTTGGCGCGCAGCAGCGCGTCGGTCTCGCGATTGGCGATGATCTCGCAATCGGCGAACACCTCGTTGCCGGCCACATGGTCGTCGTGCCAGTGGCTCAGCACCACGCGGATGCGCCGGGCGCCCCGCTCTTCCAGCGTCGCGCGGATGAGGCGGGCGTGGGCGAGGGTGATGTGGGTGTCGTAGACGAGGGCGTCGTCCCCGTCGATCACCGCATAGGAGGCGATGCCGAGGGCGAAGGCGCCATCGTCCAGCCAGTTCTCCTGCGGCCCATGCAGCCGCACGCCGGGGAGGCGCCCGTCATAGAAGGCGAGCACGCCGGGCGCCGGCTCCAGCACCCTGAGGGTGGAGCCCGGCGCGATGGCCTGCGCCCCGTTCACTCCGCCGCTTCGAGAGTGTGCCCCAGCCGGTGGGAGAGCGTGTGCAGCAGCTCCTTCGCCGCATCGGCGATGACGGTGCCGGGCGGGAAGATGGCTTCGGCGCCGAAGGCCTTCAGCGCCTCATAGTCCTGCGGGGGCACGACGCCGCCCACCACCACCATGATGTCGCCGCGCCCTTCCGCCTCCAGCGCCGCTTTCAGCGCCGGCACGAGGGTGAGGTGGCCGGCGGCCAGCGAGGAGATGCCGACGACATGCACGTCGTTTTCCACCGCCTGTCGGGCGGCTTCCTCGGGGGTGGCGAAGAGGGGGCCGATGTCCACGTCGAAGCCGAGGTCGGCGAAGGCGGAGGCGATCACCTTCTGGCCGCGGTCGTGCCCGTCCTGGCCCACCTTGGCGACGAGGATGCGCGGGCGGCGGCCTTCGGCGGTCTCGAACGCCTCCACCAGCTTCTGCACCTTGCCCACCTTGTCCGTCATGGCGGAAGCCTCGCGCTTGTAGACGCCGGAGATGGCGCGGATCTCGGCGCGGTGGCGGCCGAACACTTTCTCCAGCGCGTCGGAAATCTCGCCCACGGTGGCCTTGGCCCGCGCCGCCTCGATGGCCAGCGCGAGGAGATTGCCGTTGCCGGCGGCGCCGTTGGTGAGGGCTTCGAGCTTGGAGGCCACCTCGGCGGGGTTCCGCTCGGCCTTGAGGCGGTTCAGCTTGTCGATCTGCGCGGCGCGCACGGTGGCGTTCTCCACCTTCAGCACGTCGATGAGGCGGTCCTTGAGCGGCTTGAACTTGTTGACGCCCACCACCGTCTGCGCCCCGCCGTCGATGCGGGCCTGGGTGGTGGCGGCGGCCTCCTCGATGCGGAGCTTGGGAATGCCGGCCTCGATGGCCTTGGCCATGCCGCCCAGCGCTTCCACTTCCTGGATGTGCGCCCACGCCTTGGCGGCGAGATCGGCCGTGAGCTTCTCCACGAAATAGGAGCCGCCCCACAGGTCGATCTGCCGGGTGGTGCCGCTCTCCTGCTGGAGCAGGATCTGGGTGTTGCGGGCGATGCGGGCGCTGAAGTCCGTGGGCAGCGCCAGCGCCTCGTCGAGCGCATTGGTGTGCAGCGACTGGGTCTGGCCCTGGGTGGCCGCCATGGCCTCGATGGCCGTGCGCATCACGTTGTTGAACACGTCCTGCGCGGTGAGCGACCAGCCGGACGTCTGGGAATGGGTGCGCAGCGGCAGGGACTTGGGGTTCTTGGCCCCGAGATCGGTCATCAGGCGCGTCCACAGGAGGCGGGCGGCGCGCAGCTTGGCCACCTCCATGTAGAAGTTCATGCCGATGGCCCAGAAGAAGGAGAGGCGCGGCGCGAACACGTCGATGGGCAGGCCGGCGGCGGCGCCGGCGCGGCCGTATTCGACGCCGTCGGCCAGCGTGTAGGCCAGCTCCAGATCCTGCGTCGCCCCGGCTTCCTGCATGTGGTAGCCGGAAATGGAGATGGAGTTGAAGCGCGGCATCTCCTTCGAGGTGAAGGCGAAGATGTCCGAGATGATGCGCATGGAGGGTGCGGGCGGATAGATATAGGTGTTCCGCACCATGAATTCTTTGAGAATGTCGTTCTGGATGGTGCCCGAAAGCTTGGAGGCCGCCACCCCCTGCTCCTCCGCCGCCACCACATAGAGCGCCAGGATCGGCAGAACCGCGCCGTTCATGGTCATGGACACGCTCATCTGGTCTAGCGGGATGCCGGAGAACAGGGTGCGCATGTCGTAGATGCTGTCGATGGCGACGCCCGCCATGCCCACGTCGCCAGCGACGCGGGGGTGGTCCGAGTCATAGCCACGATGGGTGGCGAGGTCGAAGGCCACCGACAGGCCCTTCTGGCCGGCGGCGAGGTTGCGCCGGTAGAAGGCGTTGGAATCCTCCGCCGTGGAGAAGCCGGCATACTGGCGGATGGTCCAGGGCTGGGTGGCATACATGGGCGCATACGGCCCGCGCAGGAAGGGCGCAATGCCGGGGTAGGTATCGATGTAGCCGAGCCCCTCGATGTCCGCCGGGCCGTAGAGCGGCTTCACCGGAATACCCTCGGGCGTCGTCCACGCCTCGGCGGCGGCGGACGGGACGGCGGGGGCGGCGGCACGCCAGTCGATCTCGGCGAAATTGGGGATCCGGCTCATGGCATCCATCCTAGCTCAAATGGACTCGGGTCGCGACGGCGCAGGCCTGAGCGGCGACCGGGTCCGGGATTTCATCTCGTCCAGAATGTCCTGCATCTCGCACAGCGCCAGATGCAGCCGGATGCGCGGCAGGCGCGACACCACATCCGCAAGCGAGGTGTTGGCGGCGAAGGCGGAGAGCAGGATCTCCAGCTCCTCCGCGCTGCTGCCGCGCACCATGGCCCAGAACAGATAGGCGCGCGGGTGACGCACCGGGCCGCGCCAGCGCGGCGAGGTGCGGATCGTTCCGCGGTCGTCCTGCATCTGATCCACATCGGCCCAGATGGCGTCGCACCTTTGCGCCAGTTCCGCATCGGTGAGCCGGGCCAGATCGAATCTGAGATTCAAGGCCAGTGTCATTGCGTCCCTGCCCTGAGGGGATGAATGCCAGTGGAGTCATTCTAGGCCGGCCGCAACCTGTGCGCGAGTCAGTGTTTCCAGCGCGTCGCAGCCGGCGAAGATGAAGTCGGTGACGCCCGCGGGCGCAAGCGTCGCCTGAAGCTCGGCGGCGGGCTTGCCGGCGAGCCAGACGGCGGTGGCGCCGGCCGCCTTCAGCGCCTCGGCCGCCGCCACGCCCTCGGCGCCGTAGACCTCATCGGAGGAGACGAGGCAGGCGAAGGGCGTGCCCGACGCCTTGAAGGCGGCGACCAGCGCGTCGCGGTCGGCGAAGCCGTCCGGCACCGGGGCGGCAATGCCGCCGGCCTCGAAGAAGTTCTTGGCGAAGGTGGCACGGGCCGTGAAGGCGGCCACCGGGCCGAGGGCCGCGAGGAACACCACGGGCGCCTTGGGCGCGGCCTCGGCGGTGTCGCGCAGGGCCTCGAAGGCCTCGGCGATGCGGGTGGGGGCAAGCGCGCCGTCCGCCACCGGAGCGGTGGGCGGCAGCGGCGCCAGCACTTCCGGCACCTCCTGCACCAGAATGGGGAATTCCGAGGTGCCTGTGATGGGGGCCTTGCGGGTGGCGACGTCGGCGTCGCGCTTGGCCTTCACCTCGGCGATCTCGGCCTTGAACCAGCGGTCCTCCAGCACGTCGGCCATGCCGCCGCGCTTCTCGATGGTGCGGAACAGGTCCCACGCTTTGGCCGCGAGGCCATCCGTGTGCGCCTCCATGGCGCCGGCACCGGCGGCGGGATCGGCGACGCGGTGGACGTTGCTCTCCTCCAGCAGCATCACCTGCGTGTTGCGGGCGAGGCGGCGGGCGAAGGCATCCGGAAGGCCCAGCGCCTGGGTGAAGGGCAGCACGGTCACGCTGTCCGCCCCGCCGACGCCGGCCGCGAAGGCGGCGACCGTGTTGCGCAGCAGGTTCACGTAAGGATCGCGGCGGGTGAGGGAGCGCCACGCGGTGGTGCCGTGCAGCTTCAGCGGCTTTTCCGGCAGGCCGCATTCGCGCAGCACGGCGGCCCAGAGCAGGCGGAGCGCGCGGAATTTGGCGATGGTGGCGGTCTGGTTCACATCCGCGACGAGGGCGGCCTCGATGCGGCCGGCGGCCTCCTCCAGCGCGATGCCGGCTTCGGCATAGGCCTTGAGGTACGCGACCATGGTGGCGAGCACCGCCGCCAGTTCCTGCGCATCCGAGGCGCCGGCCGCGTGATAGACGCCGCCGTCCGCCCGGGCGAAGGGGCCGGCGAAGCCGCGCGCGCCGAGGATGGCCGAGGTTTCGGCGAAGCGCTTGGCCAAGAGCGGCCACGCCATGGGCAGGGTGCCGTGGGCGGCGAAGTCGCTCAGGGGATCGAGGCCGAAGGAGACGGAGACGCCCTCCGGCTTGAAGCCGCGCGCTTCCACGAGATCGGCGAAGGCGAGGGCATCCTCGCGGCCCTGGAAGGCGCCGCTCTCGATGCGCACGTCGATGAGGTCGAGCAGCACGTCCTTCAGGACGATGGCGAGGTCCGTGCCCTCCGGCAGGCCGAAGCCGTGGGCCGAGGGGGAGGCGGAGAAGACGAGGGACAGGCCCGAGGCGCCGCCATCGAGGTCTTCCAGCGCCTGCGCGTTGGCCTCGGCGGCGTCGGTCTGGTCCACCCGCATGGAGATGACCCACGGCGCGCCCGCCGGCCGCCCGGCGACGATGGGCGCATCGGCCTTGCGCTCGGGCAGGGCGTCCAGCGCGAGGCCCTCATAGGTGCGCGTCACGAGGCGCTTGTCATAGGGCGCGCCCTTCAGCACGCCTTCCACCAGCTTCAGCCAGTCCGCGCGGGTGACGGGGGCGATGTCGGTTGCGAAGGGGAGGGCGGTGGCGTCGGTCATGTCAGGACCTCGGGAGGGAGGAAAGGCGCGCGGGGCACTTCACCGCCGTCATGGCCGGGCTTGTCCCGGCCATCCACGTGGCGCGGCCGGGCGCGGAGATGCGAACGGTGTGCGATCGGATCGACGTGGATGCCCGGCACGAGGCCGGGCATGACGGCGGTTTGGAGTGTCGGGACCACCCCCATCACCGCCGCTCCCGCGCGGCGAGCGCGCGCTCGGCGTCCACGATGTAGTCGCGGATCACCGGCACGTCGTCGCGCTTCTCGGAGAGGAGGAGCTGGAACACCATGTTGGAGCCGTGCAGGAAGCCCAGCTCCACGGCGGCGAGGTAGAATTCCCACATGCGGCCGAAGCGCTCGCCCATCATGGCGTCGGCTTCCGCGCGACGGGCCATGAAGTTCCGCCGCCAGGCGCGGATGGTCCAGTAATAGTGCAGCCGCAGCACCTCGCAATCGTCCACCCAAAGATGCGTGCGCTCGGTGGAGGCGAACACCTCGGACAGCGCCGGCACATAGCCGCCGGGGAAGATGTACTTGCGGATGAAGGGCGCCGTGGTGCCGGGAGGCGACATGCGGCCGATGGCGTGGATCAGCGCGAAGCCGCCCGTGTCCAGGAGGTTGCGGATGGTGGTGAAATATTCGTCGAAATGGGCGACGCCCACATGCTCCATCATGCCGATGGAGACCACGCGGTCGAACTTGCCGGTGAGGTTGCGGTAATCCACCTCGCGGAAGTCGATGCGGTCGATCACGCCTGCCGCTTCCGCCAGACGCCGGCTCTCGGCCAGCTGCTCGGGCGAGACGTTGATGGCGGTAACCTGCGCGCCGCATTCCTTCGCCATGTAGATGGCGAGCCCGCCCCAGCCGGAGCCGATCTCGGCCACCCGCATGCCGGGGGAGATGTTCAGCTTGGCCGCGATATGGCGGAACTTGTTGCGCTGGGCGTCAGCCAGCGGCTCGTCGGGATGGGTGAAGTAGGCGCAGGAATACGCCATCGTCTCGTCCAGCCACAGCCGGTAGAAGTCCGCCGGGTGGTCGTAGTGGGAGGAGACGTTCTCCTTCGCCTTGGAAACGGGGTTGGCCTGCTGGAACCGCCGCACCGAGCGCCACGCCTTGCGCAGCGCCTGCTGCACCGGGTGGGAGCCGAGGCCCTTGCGGTTCACCGAGAACAGGTTGAGCAGCTCGAACGCGCCGGCCCCGTCCTCGAAGGAGAGGCGGCCGTCCATATAGGCCTCCGCCGCCACCAGCTCCGGATTGAAGAACAGGTCGCGCTCCAGCTTCTTGTCGTGCATCCGCACCGTGACGGACGGGCCGTCCTTGCCCGAGCCGAACACGTGGCGCTTGCCATCGGCCGTGATGACCGTGAGCTGGCCTTTTTCCACGAAGCGGCTGAGGAGGTGGGAGAGGAGGCGCATTCAGAGATCTTTCCGGGCGATCGCCACAATGAAGGAACCGTCATGGCCGGGCTTGTCCCGGCCATCCACGTGGATGGTCCGGGAGCATACCCGAGCACAGTGCGCCAGCGACGCGACGTGGATGCCCGGGACAAGCCCGGGCATGACGATCCCCTGACGCAGGCCGAAAATAGCCTGACGCCCGCCCGGCATCACGCGAATTCCAGGATCACCGCATCCACCGCGAGGCTGTCGCCCGCCTTGGCGTGGACGGCCTTGATCATGCCGTCGCGCTCGGCGCGGAGCACGTTCTCCATCTTCATGGCTTCGACGATGGCGAGGATCTCGCCGTTCTTCACCTCCTGGCCGGGCACCACGGCGACGGAGACCACGAGGCCGGGCATGGGGCAGAGCAGTTCCTTGCCGCCACCGGCATTCTCCTTCTTCGGCATCAGCGCCGCCAGCGAGGCGGACAGCTCGGTGTAGACCTGCGCCTTGGTGGAGATGCCGCGGTGGGCGAGCACGTAGCCGTTGGGGATGGGGCGCACCTGCACCGCCACCTGATCGGCGTCGATGGTGCCGGTCCACACCACGTCGCCGGGCTTCCAGGTGGAGCGCAGCAGGTGGATGTGGCCGGGGGTGCCGTCCGCCTCGAAAATCTGCACCTTGAAGCCGCCGTCCACCGCCTCGACCTCGCACGGGGTGGAGATCGTCGCCTCGCCGGCCGAGAGGTTGACGATGCGGCGCTTGGCGAAGCGCCACGTCACGCCGGAGGTCTGGCCGGAGATCTGGCGCTTGCGGGTGTTCTGGATGTGGTCGATCACCGCCGCCACGGCGGAGAGCGTGTGCGTCAGCTCGCCCTCGGGGGCGCGGGCGACGAAGCCCTCGGGGTATTCCTCGGCGATGAAGCCGGTGGAGAGGTTGCCCGACTGCCAGCGCGGATGGGACATCAGCGCCGAAAGGAACGGGATGTTGTGGCCGATGCCGTCGATGGCGAAGGCATCCAGCGCGTCTGCCTGCGCCTCGATGGCGATGGCGCGGGTGGGGGCGTGGGTGACGAGCTTCGCGATCATCGGATCGTAGAAGATGGAAATCTCCCCGCCCTCATACACGCCCGTGTCGTTGCGCACGGTGATGGGGCCGTCCTTGCCTTCCGCCGGGGGCCGGTAGCGCACGAGGCGTCCGGTGGAGGGCAGGAAGTTGCGGTAGGGGTCTTCCGCATAGATGCGGCTTTCCACCGCCCAGCCGGTGAGCTTCACGTCGTCCTGGGTGATGGTCAGCGGCTCGCCGGCGGCGACGCGGATCATCTGTTCGACGAGGTCGATGCCGGTGATCAGCTCGGTGACGGGATGCTCCACCTGCAGGCGGGTGTTCATCTCCAGGAAGAAGAAGCTCTTGTCCTGCCCAGCGACGAATTCCACCGTGCCGGCGCTGTCGTAGCCCACCGCCTTGGCGAGGGCGACGGCCTGCTCGCCCATCTTCTTGCGGGTGGCTTCATCGAGCAGCGGGGAGGGGGCTTCCTCGACCACCTTCTGGTTGCGGCGCTGGATGGAGCACTCGCGCTCGCCGAGATAGATGACGTTGCCGTGCTTGTCGCCCAGCACCTGGATCTCGATGTGGCGCGGATCGACGATGAACTTCTCCACGAACACGCGGTCGTCGCCGAAGGAGGACTTCGCCTCCGAGCGGGCGCGGTCGAAGCCGTCCTGCACCTCGTCGCGGGAATAGGCGATGCGCATGCCCTTGCCGCCGCCGCCGGCGGAGGCCTTGATCATCACGGGATAGCCGATCTCGTCGGCGATCTTGGCCGCTTCCTCGCCAGTCGCGATCTCGCCGAGATAGCCGGGGACGGTGGAGACCCTGGCCGCGGCGGCCGCCTTCTTGGACTCGATCTTGTCGCCCATGGCCTCGATGGCATGGGGGGTCGGGCCGATGAAGACGATGCCGTGCTCGGCCAGCAGCTTGGGGAAGGAGGCGCGCTCGGAGAGGAAGCCGTAGCCGGGATGCACCGCTTCCGCCCCGGTCTTCTTGCAGGCCTCCACGATCTTCTCGGCGATGAGATAGGACTGCGCGGCCTGCGGCGGGCCGATATGCACCGCCTCGTCCGCCATCTCCACATGGAGGGCGTCCTTGTCGGCGTCGGAATAGACGGCGACGGTCTTGATGCCCATCTTGCGCGCCGTCTTGATGACGCGGCAGGCGATCTCACCCCGGTTCGCGATCAGGATCTTGGTGAACATGGCGTTCGTTCCTTTGCGCCAGCGGCGCTGAATTCTTAGCGGTCCTCTCCGGTGTCTTCCCCTCTCCCCAACGACGTCGGCTGTTGCCGACTTCGTCATTTCTGACCGATCTCGGCGGCTGCCGTGATCGGGCGGGAGAGGGCGCCGGAGCGCAGCGGAGGCGGGTGAGGGGGCTGGCCGGCGTCTGGCGCAGCGGCGCGATACCCCTCACCCCGGCCCCCTCCCGCAAGGGGAGAGGGAGATCACCGAAATCCCGGCCTCACACCGGCATGTTGTCGTGCTTGCGCGGGGGCTGCTCCAGTTTCTTGGTGCGGAGCATGGCGAGCGCCCGGGCGAGGCGGCGGCGGGTGGAGCGGGGGGTAATCACCTCGTCGATGAAGCCCCGCTCGGCGGCGACGAAGGGCGAGAGGAAGCGCTCTTCGTAATTCTTGGTCTGGGCGGCGATCTTGTCCGGGTCGCCCATGTCCTGGCGGAAGATGATCTCCACCGCGCCCTTGGCGCCCATCACCGCGATCTGGGCGGTGGGCCAGGCATAGTTCACGTCGGCGCCCACGTGCTTGGAGGCCATCACGTCATAGGCGCCGCCGAAGGCCTTGCGGGTGATGACGGTGACGAGCGGAACCGTCGCCTGCGAATAGGCGAACAGCAGCTTGGCGCCGTGCTTGATGAGGCCGCCGTATTCCTGCGCGGTGCCGGGCAGGAAGCCGGGCACGTCCACGAAGGTGACGATCGGGATTTCGAAGGCGTCGCAGAAGCGCACGAAGCGGGCCGCCTTGCGGGAGGCGTCCGAGTCGAGCACGCCTGCGAGCACCATGGGCTGGTTGGCGACGAAGCCCACCGTGCGCCCTTCGATGCGGCCGAAACCGGTGAGGATGTTCTTGGCGTAGGCCGCCTGGATCTCGAAAAAGTCGCCCTCGTCGACGACTTTCAGGATCAGCTCCTTCATGTCGTAGGGCTTGTTCGGATTGTCCGGCACCAGAGTGTCGAGGCTGGCGTCGGTGCGGCCCGGATCGTCGAAGGAGGGCCACTCGGGCACGCCGTCGATGTTGTTGGCGGGCAGGAAGTCGATGAGGCGCCGGGTCTCCAGCAGCATCTCCACGTCGTTCTCGAACGAGCCATCGGCCACCGAGGACTTGGAGGTGTGCACCTTGGCGCCGCCCAGCTCCTCGGCGGTGACGGTCTCGTTGGTCACCGTCTTCACCACGTCGGGGCCAGTGACGAACATGTAGGAGGTGTCGCGCACCATGAAGATGAAATCGGTCATGGCGGGGGAGTAGACGTCGCCGCCGGCGCAGGGGCCCATGATGAGCGAGATCTGCGGGATGACGCCCGAGGAAATCACATTGCGCTTGAAGACCTCGCCGTAGCCGCCGAGCGCCGCCACGCCTTCCTGGATGCGGGCGCCGCCGGCATCGAACAGGCCGATGATGGGCGCGCGGGTCTTCAGCGCCATGTCCTGGATCTTGGTGATCTTGCGCGCATGCTCCTCGGAGAGGGAGCCGCCGAACACCGTGAAGTCCTTGGCGAAGATGAACACCTTGCGGCCGTTGACGGTGCCCCAGCCGGTGACGACGCCGTCGCCGGGCACCTTCTGGTCCTCCATGCCGAAGTCGACGCAGCGGTGCTGCACGAAGGTGTCGTATTCCTCGAACGTACCGCGATCGAGCAGCAGGCTGATGCGCTCGCGGGCGGTGAGCTTGCCGCGGGCATGCTGCGCCTCGATGCGCTTGATGCCACCGCCGAGGCGGGCGACACCCCGCCGGCTCTCGAGCTCCTCAAGGATGTCCTTCATGCCGAGCGCCTTTCAATGAGGCCAGAGGTAAATTTGAGACTAGCGGGTTCCCGCGCGCTCGCCAGAGCTTTCGCGCCAGCTTTCCCGCAAGGCCCGCAGGCGTTTCCCGCAAGTGCGTCGCAACTCGGCTAACAGGAGTTGCGACGCATTGGAATATGTGAAAAATTGACATTGCGAATTGTAAATCATTCACATTCCGGAACTCGAAGCTCTGGCGGTACAGGACGTTAGGTCAGTCGCGGCCGACGACCGCTGAGAGTGCGGGAGGAGACATGCGCCAAAAGGTGTTTGCCGGCCACGCGGTGCGCCGGCTGCGCGAGAAGCTGGGGCTGAAGCAGGGCGAGCTGGCCCAGCGCCTCGCCGTCTCGCCCTCCTATATCAACCAGATCGAGAGCAACCAGCGTCCGCTGACGGCCTCGGTGCTGATCGCCATCTCGCGCACCTTCGCAGTGGACATCACCTCCTTCGGCGCGGAAGACCTCGACCGTCTGGTCGCCGACCTGCGCGAAACCGCGGCCGACCCCCTGTTCAAGGATCTCGACCTCGGCCTTCAGGACATGAAGGCGGTGGCGAACCTTTCGCCCGCGTTCGCCCACGCCTTCCTGCGGATGCATGTCGCGCTGCGCCGCACGGCGGAGTGGCGCGCCTCCCTCGACGACATGATCACGGCCGGCGTCACGCCGGGCGCGGATGAGTCCAAGCTGATCCCCTATGAGGAGGTCCGCGACTTCTTCCATTACATTGACAATTACGTGGATGGCCTTGATCGCGCGGCGGAAAATGCCGCAACGTCACTCGGCATCATGGAAGGGGGCGACCCGGCCGCGGCCATCGCCGCCCATCTCGCCCGCCGCCATCAGGTGCAGGTGGAGATCGGCCCGGCCGACCCCGACGCGCCCCTCTCCCGCTACGATCCGCGGGCGCGGCGGCTGGTGCTCTCCGGCGTGCTGCCGGCGGCGACGCGGGCCTTCCGCATGGCCGTCACCATGGCCCAGCTGGAGCATGGGGCGCTGGTGGAGCACACGGTGTCCTCCGGTGCCTTCCGCAGCCAGACGGCGGGGGAGATCTGCCGGCTGGCGCTGCAGAACTATTTCGCAGGTGCGTTGATACTTCCTTATCGCCGCTTCCTCGAGCTTGCCCGCCGCCTGCGGCACGACCTCGACCGCATGGCGCTGGAGACCGGGGCGAGCCTGGAGCAGGTGTGTCACCGCCTCTCCACCCTCCAGCGGCCGGGGGCGAAGGGCGTGCCCTTCTATTTCGCCAAGGTCGACCGGGCCGGCAACATCACCAAGCGCCACTCGGCGACGCGCTTCCAGTTCGCCCGCCATGGGGGGGCCTGCGCGGCGTGGAACGTGCACGAGGCGTTCGAGGTGGCGGGCCGCACTTTGGTGCAGGTGGGCGAGATGCCGGACGGCGCCCGCTACATCTGCCTCGCCCGCGCTGTGTCGAGCCCGGCGCTGCGCCATGGCCAGCCGGCGCGGGCCTATGCCTTCGGCCTCGGCTGCGAGGTCTCCTTCGCCCACGATATCGTCTATGCGGACGGGCTGGACCTGAAGGCGGCGCCGGTGGCGAAGCTCGGCGTCTCCTGCCGCATCTGCCCGCGCCGGGACTGCGATCTCAGGGCCTTTCCGCCTCTCGACCGCGACATCCGCATCGATGAGAACGTGCGCGATATCGTCCCGTTCACCATCTCCTGACGCAATTCGGCCGCGCCTGCGCTTGCGAAACGCCTTGCCTGCGCACACGAAACGCCATGAGGGCGGGTTTAAAGTATCCTCATCGGCTCAATGCGAGTCGCATGGGAGTGGTCCATGAGGGTGCTGAAGCTGACCGGCTGGGTAGCCGGGTTGGCCATGGCGGGGATCGTTTCGGCGCAGGCCGCGCCGGCCTTCTCCACGGCAAACGTCAACATCCGGACGGGGCCGGATACCGAATTCCCCAGCCTCGGCGTCATCCCCGACGGCTCGCCCATCGAGGTGGAAGGCTGCCTCCAGGACGAGTCCTGGTGCGACGTGATCTGGCAGGATTTCCGTGGCTGGGTGTACAGCGAGTACATTGGCTACGAGCAGCAAGGCCGCACCGCCGTGCTGCCCGACTGGGGCGTCGCCGCCATCGGCGTGCCGGTGGTGGCTTTCGCCGCCTCCCAGTACTGGAACACCTATTACGTCAACCGACCCATCTATGTGAACCAGCCCTGGTACGCGGATCGCTACCGCTGGGAGGTCTATAACCCGCGGCCGCGTCCCGGCTGGGGCCCGCCGCCTCCCGGTCCGCGTCCGCCCGGCTGGTGGCGCACCGGCTACGTGCCGCCTCCCGGCATGAGGCCGCCGCCGGATGCCCCGCGCCCGCCGCCCAATTGGGGCCAGCCCGGCTACCCCGGCAGCCCCGGCTATCCCCCCGGACGTCCCGGCTATCCCGGTGGACCGGGCGGTCCCGGCTATCCGGGCGGCCCCGGTGGACCGGGTGGCCCCGGCTACCCCGGTGGTCCCGGTCAGCCCGGCGGTCCTGGCGGTCCCGGTCATCCCGGTGGTCCCGGTGGACCGGGTGGTCCCGGCTATCCCGGCGGCCCCGGCCAGCCCGGAGGTCCTGGCGGTCCCGGTCATCCCGGTGGTCCCGGTGGACCGGGTGGTCCCGGCTATCACGGTGGTCCCGGTCAGCCCGGCGGTCCGGGCGGTCCGGGCCATCCGGGAGCTCGCGGCCAGCCCGGTGGTCCGGGACAGGTGCAGCCTGGTCAGCCCGGCGGTCGTCCGGGTCAGCCCGGCGTGCCTCCGGGGCAGGTGCAGCCGGGGCAACCCGGCCAGCCCGGCCAGCCGGGTGCTCGTCCGGGGCAGCCGTCGCCGGCCGAGCGCCAGCAGCAGCTGCGCCAGCAACAGCAGGAACTGAACCAGCAGCGCCAGCAGCAGCAACAGCAGTTAAAGCAGCAACAGCAGGAGCAGATCCAGCAGCGTCAGCAGCAGATGCAGCAGCGTCAGCAGGAACAGATCCAGCAGCGCCAGCAGCAGCAACAGCGTCAGCAGGAACAGATCCAGCAGCGCCAGCAGCAGCAACAGCAGATGCAGCAGCGCCAGCAGGAGCAGATCCAGCAGCGCCAGCAGCAGATGCAGCAGCAGCGCCAGCAACAGCAGCAGCAGATTCAGCAGATGAATCAGCAGCGTCAGCAGGAGATGCAGCAGCAGCGTCAGCAGTACCAGCAGCAGCGCCAGCAGCTGATCCAGCAGCAGCAACAGCAGCGTCCGCCGCAGCAGCAGGCGCAACCCCCGCAGCAGCGGCCGCAGCCGCAGCAGGGCGGGGGCGGCGGCAACCGGTGCCAGGGCCCGGACTGCCCGCAACCGCGCTGAACGCAAAGAAGAGCCCGGCCGCAAGGCCGGGCTCTTCGCTTTCGGGGCCCCGCCCATCGACGTGCGCCGCAAGGCGGGTTATGGGCTCCTCATGTCCGCTCCCCTGCGAAATCCCGCGCCCGTGCTGCGCTTCGCCCCGTCGCCCACCGGCCTGATCCATGTGGGCAATGCCCGCACCGCGCTCCTCAATGCGCTGATCGCCCGCCGCGCCTGCGGCACCTTCATCCTGCGCTTCGACGACACGGATGCCGCCCGCTCCCGGGCCGAATATGCGGACGCCATCGCCGCCGACCTCGCCTGGCTCGGCATTGCGCCGGATGTCACCGTGCGCCAGTCGGACCGGCTCGCGGACTATGCGGCGGCGGCGGAGCGGCTGAAGGCCATGGGCCGCCTTTATCCCGCCTACGAGACTGAGGAGGAGCTGGACCTCAAGCGCGGCCTCCAGCGCGCCCGCGGCCTGCCGCCGGTCTATGACCGCGCCGCCCTCGCGCTCTCGCCCGAAGACCGCGCCCGGCTGGAGGCCGAGGGCCGCCGCCCGCACTGGCGGTTCCGGCTCGACCATCGCGTGGTGGCGTGGGACGACGGCGTGCGCGGCCCGCAGCAGGTGGACACCAGCACCCTCTCGGACCCCGTGCTGGTGCGCGCGGACGGCAGCTTCCTCTACACGCTCCCCTCGGTGGTGGACGATCTGGCGCTGGGCGTCACGCAGGTCATCCGGGGCGAGGACCACGTGACCAATACGGCGGTGCAGATCGAGATCTTCGAGGCGCTGGGCGGCCCGGTGCCCGGCTTCGCGCACCACAATCTGCTGACCCTTCCGTCCGGCGAAGGCCTTTCCAAGCGGCTCGGCCACCTCTCCTTGTCGGCGTTGCGCGAGGCGGGGCAGGAGGCGCTGGCGGTGGCCGCGCTCTCGGTGTTGGTGGGCACCTCCCATGCGGTGGAGCCGGTGGCGAGCCTCGATGCGCTGGCGGCGATGGTGGACCTTGCCGCCATCTCCCGCGCGCCCGCCCGCTTTGATCCGGCGGACCTCGACGCGCTGACCGCCCGCACCCTGCACCTCATGCCCTTCGCCGCCGCAACCGCGCGGCTTCAGGCGGCCGGGGTCGGCGGCGGAGAGGCTTTCTGGCTGGCTGTGCGCGCGAACCTCTCCCGGTTTGAGGATGCGCGGAGCTGGTGGGAGATCGTTGCCACGCCGCAGGCGGGCGTCATCGCGGACGCGGATCGCGCCTTCCTCGCCGAGGCCGCTGGCCTGCTGCCGGCCGAGCCGTGGGACGGCACAACATGGAAGGCGTGGACGGGGGCGGTGAAAGCGACGGCTGGCCGCTCGGGCCGGGGCCTCTTCCACCCCCTGCGCCTCGCCCTCACCGGCCGCGAGACCGGCCCCGAGCTCGCCGCTTTGCTGCCGCTGATGGGCCGGGCGCGGGCTGAGGCGCGGCTCAAGGGCGAGGTGGGGTAGCACGCCGGCGTGACGAAACCGCCGTCATGCCCGGCCTTGTGCCGGGCATCCACGTCGGGCCGATGGCGCCAAAGGCGGAAAGCTATTCCCAGCCGATCCACGTGGATGCCCGGGACAAGCCCGGGCATGACGATGCATCGGAATGGAGGGGATCGCTCCCGTCCCCTGACGTCGTGATGGGCACCCGGGTCGAGGGCGCCAAAGTCGGGACAGCGCCCCCTCAGTTCAGCGGCACCGTCACGAACTCCTGCTTGCCCTCGCCGTCGGAGACGAGGAACAGGGCGGAGCGCTTGCCGGCCTTGCGCAGGGCATCGATCTGCTTCTCCACGTCGGCGGGGCTCGCCACCGCTTCCTGGCCCACCTGCACGATGACCTGACCCGCCTTCAGCCCCTTGTCGGAGGCGGGGGACGAACGGTCCACGTCGGTGATGACCACGCCGGAAATCTCGCTCTTGATCTTGAAGCGCTTGCGCAGGTCGTCGCTCATGGCGGAAAGCTCGATGCCGAGCGCCTTCTTCGGCGGCACCTTCTGCGCCTCGGGGGCGGGCTTCGAGGCCTCCGGCTTGTCGTCCTCCGGCATGCGGGCGACCTTGACGCGCAGGGTCTCCTCCTTGCCCTTGCGGATCACCACCACCTCCACCTCGCTGTCGGCCATGGTGTCGGCCACGGTGCGGGTGAGGTCGCGCACTTCCTTGACGTCGCGGCCGTTGAACTTGACGATCACGTCGCCGGCCTTGATGCCGCCCTGGGCGGCCGGGCTGTTCTCCGTCACCACGCCGATGAGCGCGCCGCGCGGCTTGCCGAGGCCGAGGCTCTCGGCGATGTCCTCGGTGACGGGCTGGATGCGCACGCCGATCCAGCCGCGCCGCACTTCCTTGAACTGCTCGATCTGGGCGATCACCGGCTGGGCGGTGGCCGAGGGCACGGCGAAGCCGATGCCGATGGAGCCGCCCGAGGGGGAGATGATGGCGGTGTTGATGCCGATCACCTCGCCATTCATGTTGAACAGCGGGCCGCCGGAATTGCCCCGGTTGATGGCCGCATCCGTCTGGATGAAATTGTCGTAGGGGCCGGAATTGATGTCGCGGTTGCGGGCGGAGACGACGCCCACCGTCAGCGTGCCGCCGAGGCCGAACGGGTTGCCGATGGCCATCACCCAGTCGCCCACGCGCAGCTTCTCGCTGTCACCGAACTTCACCGCCACGAGGGGCTTGGGCGGGTTCACCTTGAGCAAGGCGAGGTCGGTCTTGGTGTCGCGGCCGACCACTTCGGCCTTCAGCTTCGAGCCGTCGTTGAAATTGGCGAAGATCTCGTCGGCATCCGAGATGACGTGGTTGTTGGTGACGATGAAGCCGGAGGGATCGATGACGAAGCCCGAGCCCAGCGAGGAGACGCGGCGCGAGCGCTGCTCGCTGCCATCCTCCGGGCGGCGCTTGAAGAATTCGTCGAAGAAATCCTCGTAGGGCGAGCCCGGCGGCAGTTGCGGCGCGGGCACCGAGCGGGAGGGGGCGACGTTCTGCGAGGTGGAGATGTTCACCACCGCGTCCATCACCTTCTCGGCCACGTCCGCCACCGTATCCGGCCCCTTGCCGGGCGCTGCATGGAGCGGCGCGCTGCCGATGCCGGTGAAGGCCACCGCCGCCGCCAGCAGCAGCGCGGGCAGCCGGGACCGGCCGGGGAGGAGACGGGAAGGCACGAACGGTGCAGGCATGGCTGTCCTCGAGATCATCCCCAGAGGCTGCGACGCCAGCGCTCCGGGCGCAAGCCCCGCGATGCTCACGATCCGGCGGGGGAGGCGCACAGTCAGGGACGATTGCGGCAATCTCACCGCCGGCAGCCTGCGACAGGGGCCGCCATGCCGCCCCTTGTCGTTTCCCGTTCAGTTGCCGGGCGTCCGCGTTCCTCACCTTTCGTCATCCCCCGGCTCGTCCGGGGGATCCACGGCGCCGCGTGAGTGCTCCCGGCCAGCGGGCACACCTGCGGCCCGAAAGTGGATCGCCCGGACGAGCCGGGCGATCACGCGGATGGATGGATTGGAAAACGGGGCCGGAAAGCCCCGCCTTCAGAAGCTGCGCACCAGAAACACCACCAGCACTCCCAGCGCGCCGACGCCGAGGCCGGCGAGGCGCATGGGGGTTTCCGGTGCGTGGAGGACCGCCCGCATGGCCTTGCGCCACGCCCCCGGAAAGGCGGCGAGGCACAGGCCCTCGATGGCCAGCATGAGGCCGAGGGCGGCCAGGAGGTCCTTCATGCCGCCTGCCGGGCCGGTCAGTTGCCGGCCGCCGGCAGGGCGACGGGCGCACCTGCCGCGGACACTCCGGTGGGGCTCTGGAAGAAGCGGAAGAAGTTCGAATCCGGCGCCAGCAGCATGCGGGTGTCGGACGACTTCATGCTCGCCTCATAGGCCTGCATGGAGCGGTAGAAGGCGAAGAAGTCCGGGTCGCGCTGGTAGGCATCGGCGAAGATGCGGTTGCGCTCCGCGTCGCCTTCGCCGCGCAGTTGCTCGCCCTTGGACGTTGCCTCCGCCACCACGATGGTGACCTCGCGATCGGCACGGGCACGCAGGCGCTGGGCGGCCTCGTTGCCCTGGGCGCGGATTTCCGCCGCTTCCCGCTGACGCTCGGTCTGCATGCGCTGGAACACCGCCTGGCTGTTGGCTTCCGGCAGATCGGCGCGGCGGATGCGGACATCCACCACGGTGATGCCGAAGTTGGCGGCCTCGCGGTTCACCTGCTCGTTGATCTGCCGCATCAGCCCTTCGCGCTGGTCGCGCACCACGCTGATGAAGGTGTTCTCGCCGAGCACCCGGCGCAGCGCCGAGTTGAGCACCGTGGAGAGGCGGGAATTGGCGCCCTGCACCGTGCCCACCGACTGGTAGAAGCGCAGCGGGTTGGTGATGCGGTAGCGCGCGAAGGCGTCCACCACGAGGCGCTTCTGGTCCGCCGCGATCACTTCCTGCTGGGGGTTTTCCAGGTCGAGGATGCGGTTGTCGATATAGACCACGCTGTCGATGAACGGCACCTTCCAGTGCAGTCCGGGCGAGGTCACGGGCGCCAGCGGCTCGCCGAGGCGCAGCACCAGTGCCTGCTGGGTCTGGCTGACGATGAAGGCGGACGAATAGACGAGGACGAGGGCGATGACGCCGAGGACGGCGAGGACGCCGCCGAAGACCGGATTTCTCATCGGGCGGCTCCCTGGGGCTGCGTGGCCGGCGCCGGGGCGCGGCGGATCGTGTCGGTCAGGGGCAGGACGGGCACGACGCCGCTGCCGCCCTGTCGGGCCGCGGAGGGATCGACCAGCACCTTGTCCACGCTGCCGAGCACACGCTCCATGGTTTCGAGGTACATGCGCTGGCGCGTGACCTCCTTCGCCTTCTGGTACTCGTCATAGACCTTGAGGAAGCGGGCGGCCTGGCCGCGAGCCTCCACCACGGTCCGCTCGCGATAGGCCTGGGCCGCATTCTCGATGCGGGAGGCCTCGCCGCGGGCCTCGGGCAGCACGCGGTTGGCGTACGTCTGCGCCTCGTTCTGGGCGCGCTCGGCGTCGGCGCGGGCGGCCTGCACGTCGCGGAAGGCGTCGATGACCTGGCTCGGCGGATCGACCTTCTGCATCTGCACCTGGGTGACCTGCACGCCGGCCTTGTAGCCGTTGAGCACCTGCTGCATCAGCTCCTGCACGCCGGTCTCGATGCCCTGCCGGGCGCCGGTGAGGATGGGCTGGATGTTGGTGCGGCCGATCACCTCGCGCATGGCGCTCTCGGCCACGGCCTTGATGGTGCCCTCGGGGTTCTGCACGTTGAACAGGTATTCCTCGGCGTTGTTGATGACCCAGAACACCGAGAAGTCCACGTCGACGATGTTCTCGTCGCCGGTGAGCATCAGGCTCTCCTCGGCCACGTCGGTGGTCCGGGTGCCGTTGCGGCGGGGGTCTTCGCTCACCCGCATGCCGATGTCGATGCGGTTGACGAACGTCACCTTGGGGGTGAGCACGGTCTCGACGGGATAGGGCCAGTGATAGTTGAGGCCCGGCTGGGTGATGCCGACGAACTTGCCGAAGCGCAGCACCACGCCCTGCTCGTCGGGGAGCACGCGATAGAAGCCGGAGAGGAACCAGCCGGCCACCACGAGCGCGATGACGAGGATGATGCCGTTGGTCCCGAAGGATCCGGGCATGATGGAGCGCAGGCGGTCCTGGCTGCGGCGGATCAGGTCTTCAAGGTCTGGCGGCGTCGGTCCCGATGAAGAGGGTCCCGAACCCCAGGGACCCCGCGGCCCATTACCCCATGGGCCGCCACTCTGATTCTTCCACGACATCCGTCGTCTCCCGTGGGCGGTGCCGCCACCGGCACCCGCGTCGCTGATCCTGCCACCGGCGCGGATGCGGACTGGCCGCACGCTAGCACGCCGCCCGCAGCGGGTCGCCCGAGGCAAACGACTCCGCTGGGGAGCACATCTGCAGGGCAAACCCGTTCGGCGGGAAGGACCTGGACGTGGCACGCCGCGTCAGGCCTGCCCCGCCGGGCCAGGTGGTTATAGGAAACCGCGCACCGCCTTTCAACGCGATGCGCGGTCAGCTCAGTCCGCAGATAAGGTTGACCTCGCGCTTACGCAACGGGAGGGCTGGAGACCTGGAGACGTTCTCCTGCGGCCTGGGCGCGCGCCTGGGTGGCGGCGCCGCGATAATGGTCGAGCACGAACAGGCGGATGGCGGAGGAGAGATTCCCCTGCGAACGGCCGGAATCGATGGTCGCCACGAGATCGGACAGGGTAAGCCGGCGGCCGCTCGCAATCTCCTTCAGAGCCTCCCAGAAGGCATCCTCGAGACTGACGCTGGTCTTGTGCCCGGCAATGACGATGGATCTTTTAACCACGGGGCTTTTCATGTTCATCCCTCTCGGTCAGGGCGTGGCCCTCAAGGTGGCGCTCTTGCCGCGCGTGCTCGTCCGCTTGTTGCTGACGCTCAGCCTTGGTCCGACCGAATCGGATCCGATTCTGGCTGGCTGCCGCATCAGCCGCCTGACGGGCCCGCGCCTTGCGCGCCCGGTGAAGATTGACCACGTCGCCCAACGCTTGCCTCACCTTGCCGTCGGATTCCTCCGCGCCGACGGCAGATGATCTTCTGTACGGCCGGCGTCACGCGTCAGGCCACTTAGCCCGCAGAGGAATTTTACCTCATTGAGCACGGTCAAGATATGGCTAAATTCCAAGGAGGTAACATCCCTCCGCTACCTCTCTGGAACTATTTTAGGGTGGAGGTGCGCCTCCCCCAGCGGGCGTGAGCTGTGCTAAGAGCCGCGCGCCCGCGTCTTAAGGAAAGGCCCGCCATGACCACCCGCACAGAGACCGACACATTCGGTCCCATCGAGGTTGAATCCGACCGCTACTGGGGCGCGCAGGCGCAGCGCTCGCTCGGCAACTTCAAGATCGGCTGGGAGAAGCAGCCGCTGCCGGTGGTGCGCGCCCTCGGCATCGTCAAGCGCGCCGCGGCGGAAGTGAACCGCGACCTCGGCCGCCTCGATCCCAAGCTCGCCGACGCCATCGTCGCCGCCGCCCAGGAAGTGATCGAGGGCAAGCTCGACGCCCACTTCCCGCTGGCCGTCTGGCAGACCGGCTCCGGCACCCAGTCCAACATGAATGCCAACGAGGTGATCTCGAACCGGGCCATCGAGATGCTCGGCGGGGAGATGGGCTCCAAGAAGCCCGTGCATCCCAACGATCACGTCAATATGAGCCAGTCGTCCAACGACACCTACCCCACCGCCATGCACATCGCCTGCGCGGAGGAGATCGTCCATCGCCTGCTGCCGGCGCTGAAGCACCTGCACGGCGCGCTCGCCGCCAAGTCGGCCGAGTGGAAGGACATCATCAAGATCGGCCGCACCCACACCCAGGATGCGACGCCCCTGACGCTGGGCCAGGAATTCTCCGGCTACACCCAGCAGGTCGAGAACGGCATCAAGCGCATCGAGATGACCCTGCCGGCCCTCATGGAGCTGGCGCAGGGCGGCACCGCCGTGGGCACCGGCCTCAACGCCCCGGTCGGCTTCGCCGAGAAGGTGGCGGCGCAGATCGCCGGCATCACCGGCCTGCCCTTCACCTCGGCGCCCAACAAGTTCGAGGCGCTCGCCGCCCACGACGCCATGGTGTTCTCGCACAGCGCCATCAACACGGTGGCGGCCTCCCTGTTCAAGATCGCCAACGACATCCGCCTGCTCGGCTCGGGCCCGCGCTCCGGCCTCGGCGAGCTGTCGCTGCCGGAGAACGAGCCCGGCTCCTCCATCATGCCGGGCAAGGTGAACCCCACCCAGTGCGAGGCGCTGACCCAGGTCTGCGTGCAGATCTTCGGCAACAACGCCGCGCTCACCTTCGCCGGCAGCCAGGGCCATTTCGAGCTCAACGTCTACAATCCGGTGATGGCCTACAACTTCCTCCAGTCGGTGCGCCTGATGGCCGATGCGGCCATCAGCTTCACCGACAATTGCGTGGTCGGCATCGAGGCCCGCGAGGACAACATCAAGGCGGCGCTGGAGCGCTCGCTGATGCTCGTCACCGCGCTCGCCCCGAAGATCGGCTACGACAACGCCGCCAAGATCGCCAAGACCGCGCACAAGAAGGGCACGACCCTGCGCGAGGAGGCCGTGGGCGGCGGCTATGTGACCAACGAGGAATTCGACGCGGTGGTGCGGCCGGAGAAGATGATCTCTCCCGGCTGATCCATCCCCGGTCGTTGAAGCTTGGCGGCGGCACCCGGCACGGGTTGCCGCCGCCTTCGTTTTCGGGCCTGCTCCAGCGGTCGCGCAGGCAGGGCAGGGAATCGAATGGCGGACCTCACCGAGATCGACATCGCGGCGCTCAACCCCACCCAGCTGACGCTGGGCTTGCAGGAGGTGGAGCGGCGGGCCGCGCAGATGCGCAAGCTCTCCCGTCGCGAGCTGAGGACGCTGAAGGAGAGCCGGCCGGTGCCCTACGTGGTGGGGCCGAAGCGCCGGCTCTACATCATCGATCATCACCATCTGTGCCGGGCGCTCCTCGCCGTCGGCGACGAGACCGTGCTGCTGGGCGAGGCGCGGGCCGACTGGTCCAGCCTCGACCTCAAGGCCTTCTGGCATCGCATGGAGACCGAGGGCCTGTGCTGGCCCATCGACGTGGACGGCAACCGCCGTCCCTGCCTGAAGATTCCTGGCCATGTGAGCGAGCTCACCGACAATCCCTGGCGGACGCTCGCCCGCGGCGTGCGCGGGAAGGCCTATGCCAACGAGGACACGCCGTTCCAGGAATTCATGTGGGGCAATTACTACCGCTCCTTCATGACCACGCGGCTGCTGGAGACCGATATCGCGCTGGCCGAGAAGCTGGCCGTGAAGGTGTCTCTGCTGGACGAGGCGCAGGATCTGCCGGGGTATCTGGGCAAGGCGTGAGCAGGGCATCCGGATTGTCCCGGAACCTTTCTCGACCTTTGCCGTGTTATAAGCACGCCGCTGCCGGGATGCGGCGACAGGGGAGGGGCCACCATGTCCATCGTTCTTCGTGAATTTGCCCGCCTGCGGGCGCCGCTCTTCGCCATGCTGGCCGCGCTGACGCTGGCGGGCTGCGGCATCAATGTGATTCCCACCGAGGAGGAGCGCGCCAAGGCGGCGTGGAGCGAGGTGCTGAACCAGTACCAGCGCCGCTCCGACCTCATTCCCAATCTCGTCGAGACCGTGAAGGGCTACGCCGCCCAGGAGAAGGATGTGCTGACCTCGGTGATTGAGGCGCGCGCCAAGGCCACCTCCATCAAGGTCGATGCCTCCACCGTCACCGACCCGGCCCAGTTCAAGCAGTTCCAGGATGCGCAGGCGGGCCTGTCCTCCGCGCTGGGGCGGCTGATCGCGGTGTCGGAGGCCTATCCGGACCTGAAGTCCAACGCCAACTTCCTCGCCCTGCAATCGCAGATCGAGGGCACGGAGAACCGCATCGCGGTGGCGCGGCGCGATTATATCGAGGCGGTGAGGGTCTATAACACCGAGCTGAAGACCTTCCCGGGCGCCCTGTGGGCCGCCACCCTCTATCGCGCCTACAAGCCCATGGAGACCTTCACCATCTCCGAGCAGCAGATGCAGGTGCCGAAGGTGAAGTTCAACTGAGCGGGGAGCGACGGCGATGGGCCACCAGATGGGCCGGCCGCGCGCCTTTGCGGTCCACAGACCGGTCGCGGGCTTCGCGCTCGCGCTGGCCGGCCTTCTGGCGCTGTGTCTCGCCGTCGCGCCCGTAGGCGTCGCCCCCGCCTGGGCGGAACTGACCTTCCCGCCCCTCACCGGACGGGTGGTGGATGCCGCCCATGTGCTTGATCCCGGCACCCTTGCCGCGCTCGATGCCAAGCTGGCGGCGCAGGAGGCGAAGGCCACCGACCAGCTGGTCGTCGCTACCGTTCCTTCGCTGCAGGGCACCTCCATCGAGGATTACGCCAACCGCCTGTTCCGCACCTGGCAGATCGGGCAGGCGAAGAAGAACAACGGCGTGCTCCTCCTCGTCGCCCCGGCGGAGCGCAAGGTGCGCATCGAGGTGGGCTACGGCCTCGAAGGCATCCTGACGGACGCGGTGTCGGCCACCATCATCCGCAACGCCATCGTGCCCGCGTTCAAGTCCGGCGACATGGCGGCGGGCATCGTGAAGGGCACGGACGCCATCCTCGAAATCCTGAACCTCGACCCGGACGAGGCGAAGGCGCGGGCGAAACAGCTGGAATCCTCCGACTGGACCGAGGAGGAGGTGGACAACCTCATCTTCTTCGCGGTGATGGTCATCTTCATGGGCTTCATCATCTGGCGCGTCATGCGCGGCGGCGGGCCGGGCGGCCCTGCGGCCCGCAGGCGGCCCGGCGGCGCGGTGGCTGGCGGTCCGATCTCGTGGGAATGGGGCACCGGCAGCGGCTCCGGCTGGTCCGGTGGTTCCTCCGGCGGGGGCTGGTCGGGCGGCGGCGGCTCCTCCGGTGGCGGCGGCGCGTCTGGGGATTGGTAGGCCCGCCCTTGCGATTTTACCGCGCACCTGCAAACTTCGGGCGCGCCAGTGCAGGGGAGGGGCTCGCGTGAACCAGCAATCCGCCACGACCGCCACGAGCACGACGACCACCACCCAGGATGCGGGCCGCTATGGCCTGCCGCAGCACGCGCTCCAGCGCATCGCCGAGGCGGTGACGCTGGCCGAGGGGAAGACATCGGCCGAGATCCGCGTGGTGGTGACGCGGGCGCCGCTGGTGCAGCATCCCTTCTTCTCCATCCTGTGGGCCTCGCTGGCGGCGCTTGTTCTGCCGTGGCTCATCGTTCTCGCCTATCCCATGCCGGCGCTCTCGGCGCTGGCGCTGCAAGCCACGCTGTTCGTCATTCTCGCCGCCGCGCTGCTCATGCCCGGAATGGCGGAGAAGGCGGTGCCCCGCCTCGCGCTCAAGGCGGCGGCCCGCAACGCGGCCATCGAGACCTTCCTGAGCTACGGCATCCCGCAGACCAAGGGCCGCACCGGCATCCTCATCTTCGCCGCCGCGCGCGAGCGCCTGGTGGAGGTGGTGGCGGACGATGCCGCGCACGGTCCCCTGGGCGCCGCCGCGTGGCGCGACATCTGCGATGCGGTGGCCGCCCGCGCCCGGCAGGGGAGCCTCGCCGAAGGGCTGGTCGCCGGTGTCGAGAAAGCCGGCGACCTCCTCGCCGGTCCCCTCCCGCGCAAGCCCGACGACCGCAACGAGATGCCCAATCACGTGGTGGTGCTCTGACGCGGCGCGGCACGCCCTAGCCGAAGGTCGTGCGGCATCGCTGATTCTGAGGCCCGCGAGCGCCTTTCCATCGGCCGCGCCGCAGCATAGATTGCGCGCCCGAGCCTTCGGGGCTCATCCAAGGCAAAGGGCTTCTTCTCATGACCAAACCCGCCGTTCGCGTCGCAGTCACGGGCGCCGCCGGTCAGATTTGCTATTCTCTCCTTTTCCGCATCGCCAACGGCGACCTGTTCGGCAAGGATCAGCCGGTCATCCTCCAGCTTCTCGACCTCCCGCAGGCGCAGGGTGCCGTGAAGGGCGTGGTGATGGAGATCGAGGATTGCGCCTTCCCGAATTTCGCGGGCGTGGTCATCACCGATGATCCCAAGGTCGCCTTCAAGGACATCGACGCCGCGATTCTCGTGGGCGCCCGTCCCCGCTCGAAGGGCATGGAGCGCGCCGACCTCCTCTCCGCCAACGCCGAGATCTTCAAGGTCCAGGGCAAGGCGCTGAACGAGGTGGCCAAGCGCGACGTGAAGGTGCTGGTGGTCGGCAACCCGGCCAACACCAACGCCTACATCACCGCCAAGAGCGCCCCGGACCTGCCGGCCCGCAACATCACCGCCATGCTCCGCCTCGACCACAACCGCGCGCTGTCGCAGTTCGCGGCCAAGGCCGGTGTCGAGAGCAAGGACATCGAGAAGGTAGCGGTGTGGGGCAACCACTCCCCGACCATGTATGCCGACTACCGCTTCGCCACCGTGAAGGGCAAGCCGCTGCCGGAGCTCATCAACGACGAGACCTGGTATCGCGAGACCCTGCTGCCGACCGTCGGCAAGCGCGGCGCCGCCATCATCGAGGCCCGTGGCCTGTCGTCCGCGGCCTCCGCGGCCAATGCCGCCATCGACCACATGCACGACTGGATCCACGGCACCGCCGGCAAGTGGGTGTCCATGGGCGTGGCGTCCGATGGCTCCTACGGCGTGCCCGAGGGCATCGTTTTCGGCATGCCTGCCATCTGCACCGCGGGCGAGTATGAAGTGGTCCAGGGCCTGCCCATGGACGACTTCTCCAAGACCCAGTTCGACAAGACCCTCAAGGAGCTGCTGGAAGAGCGCGACGGCGTCGCCGCCCTCCTGGCCTGATTCCTTTCAGATCGCCCCCTCCCGCACCGCGGGCGGGGGCATTTGTTAAAAAAACATGAACTGCCGGCAGGGTGGCGGCGATTTATGACGGCGGTCACGGCTTCGTAAGCCTCAAAGCCGCGTAATTACGGGAAAGTCGGCGCGTTCCTTATTGACGTTCGGCGACTCTCCGGTTAGAAGCAGCCCACTTTCGCGGCAGGCGGTCGGCGTCTGAGTGATTGTTCCCTTCGAAATCAGCGCTTCCAAGTGCTTGAAGGGCCAATCTTGAAGCCGAAACGCTGCCAGGAACAGCACTGCGATAACTTCAGGTGCATGATCGCGGCGCCGGCCGGGAAAAAAGCCCCGGTATAGCGCGTTGTGATCCTCTGTCGCGAGAAAGGCGTGTCTGCCCCCTTTTGGGCGGTGGACGGCGCCTTTCGTGTTCGTTGGTGCGAAGGGAATTCAGGCCCTTTCGGGGCCAGTCGTGGCGATCCTTCAAAAGGGTCGTCGAAATGAAGGAATGCGGCCGAGGCCGCAGATCAGGACGAGGCGAAGGCGTACATGCCGACGATCAACCAGCTGATCCGTAAGCCGCGCGAAGCGCAGAAGGCGCGCGACAAGGCGCCGGCGCTCCAGGCGAGCCCGCAGAAGCGCGGTGTTTGCACGCGCGTTTACACGACGACCCCGAAGAAGCCGAACTCGGCTCTTCGTAAGGTCGCCAAGGTGCGGCTCACCAACAGCTACGAAGTGATCGGCTACATCCCCGGTGAAGGTCACAACCTTCAGGAGCACTCCGTGGTGATGATCCGTGGCGGCCGCGTGAAGGATCTTCCCGGCGTGCGCTACCACATCCTGCGTGGCGTGCTGGATACCCAGGGCGTGAAGAACCGCAAGCAGCGCCGTTCGAAGTACGGCGCGAAGCGGCCGAAGTGATAGTGAGGATCTGAACGATGTCCCGTCGTCACAAGGCTGAGCGCCGCGAAGTCATCCCGGACGCCAAGTATGGCTCCACCACCCTGTCGCGCTTCATGAATTCCGTCATGCGCGACGGCAAGAAGTCGGTCGCCGAAGGCATCGTCTACGGCGCTCTCGATGTGGTTGAGGCCAAGGCGAAGCACGATCCGGTCGAGGTCTTCATCCAGGCGCTCGAGAACGTTGCTCCCGCGGTGGAAGTTCGCTCCCGCCGTGTCGGTGGCGCGACCTACCAGGTTCCGGTCGAGGTGCGCACCGAGCGTCGCCAGACCCTCGCGATCCGCTGGCTCATCGCCTCGGCCCGCGCCCGCAACGAGAAGACCATGGTGGAGCGTCTCTCCGCCGAGCTGCTCGATGCTGCCAACAATCGCGGCTCCGCCGTGAAGAAGCGCGAAGACACGCACCGGATGGCCGAAGCCAACCGCGCGTTCTCGCATTACCGCTGGTGATCGGAGAGGACTGAGCGATGCCCCGTACTCACGCGATCGAGGACTACCGCAACTTCGGCATCATGGCCCACATTGATGCCGGCAAGACCACGACCACCGAGCGGATCCTCTATTACACCGGCAAGAGCCACAAGATCGGTGAAGTCCATGATGGCGCTGCCACCATGGATTGGATGACCCAGGAGCAGGAACGCGGCATCACCATCACGTCTGCCGCGACGACCGCTATCTGGCAGGGCAAGCGCCTGAACATCATCGACACCCCCGGGCACGTGGACTTCACCATCGAGGTGGAGCGTTCGCTCCGCGTGCTCGACGGCGCCGTGTGCGTGCTGGACGGCAACCAGGGCGTCGAGCCGCAGACCGAGACCGTGTGGCGCCAGGCGGACAAGTACAACGTGCCGCGCGTCGTGTTCGTCAATAAGATGGACAAGATCGGCGCCGACTTCTACCGCTGCGTCGAGATGATCGTGGACCGAGTCGCCGGCAACCCGGTGTGCTGCCAGCTCCCGATCGGTTCCGAGAGCAACTTCAAGGGCATCATCGACCTCGTCCGCATGAAGGCGGTCGTGTGGGAAGATGAAGCCCTCGGCGCGAAGTACCATGACGAGGAGATCCCCGCGGATCTCGCCGACAAGGCCGCCGAATACCGCAACAAGCTGGTGGAAGCCGCCGTCGAGCTCGACGACGACGCCATGGCTGCCTATCTCGACGGCACCGAGCCGGACGAGGCGACCCTCAAGCGCCTGATCCGCCTCGCCGTCATCGGCCGCAAGTTCAATCCCGTGTTCTGCGGCTCGGCCTTCAAGAACAAGGGCGTGCAGCCCCTGCTCGACGCGGTGGTGGACTATCTGCCGTCGCCGATCGATCGCGGCGCGATCAAGGGCATCGACTTCAAGACCGAGGAAGACACCGTGCGTCTTCCCTCGGACGACGAGCCGACCTCCGTCCTCGCGTTCAAGATCATGGACGACCCGTTCGTCGGCACCATCACCTTCTGCCGCGTCTACGCCGGCAAGATGGAAACCGGCATGGGCCTGCTCAACTCCACCCGCGACAAGCGTGAGCGCGTCGGCCGGATGCTGCTGATGCACGCCAACAACCGGGAAGACATCAAGGAAGCCTATGCGGGCGACATCGTCGCCCTCGCCGGCCTCAAGGATGTGCGCACGGGTGATACCCTCTGCGATCCGGCCAAGGCCGTGATCCTGGAGAAGATGGAATTCCCCGAGCCGGTCATCGAGATCGCGATCGAGCCGAAGTCCAAGGCCGACCAGGAGAAGCTGGGCATCGCCCTGTCGAAGCTGGCTGCCGAGGACCCGTCCTTCCGCGTGTCGACCGACTTCGAGAGCGGCCAGACCATCCTCAAGGGGATGGGCGAACTGCACCTCGACATCAAGGTCGACATCCTGAAGCGCACCTACAAGGTTGACGCCAACATCGGTGCTCCGCAGGTCGCCTATCGTGAGACCCTCACGAAGAAGACCGAGGTGGACTACACCCACAAGAAGCAGACCGGTGGTACCGGCCAGTTCGCGCGGGTGAAGTTCACGGTGGAGCCGAACGAGGCCGGCAAGGGCTTCGCCTTCGAGAGCGCCATCGTCGGTGGCGCGGTGCCGAAAGAGTACATCCCGGGCGTCCAGAAGGGCCTCGAGAGCGTGCTTGGCGCCGGCGTGCTGGCGGGCTTCCCGGTGGTGGACGTCAAGGTGACGCTCACCGACGGCGCGTTCCACGAAGTGGACTCGTCGGCCCTGGCGTTCGAGATCGCGTCCCGCGCGGCGTTCCGTGAGGCCCTGCAGAAGGGCACCTCGGTGCTGCTGGAGCCGATCATGAAGGTCGAGGTGGTGACCCCGGAAGACTACACCGGCTCGGTCATCGGCGACCTGAACTCCCGTCGTGGCCAGATCCAGGGCCAGGACATGCGTGGCAATGCGAACGTCATCAACGCGATGGTGCCGCTGGCCAACATGTTCGGCTACGTGAACACCCTGCGCTCCTTCAGCCAGGGCCGCGCCACCTTCACCATGCAGTTCGACCACTACGAGCAGGTGCCGTCGAACGTCGCTCAGGAGGTCCAGGCCAAATACGCTTGAGCGTAGAGGCCTGAACCCCACCTCACCCTTTCGGATCCCGCCAGCGAGACCCAACGGAGAGTCCCATGGCCAAAGAGAAGTTCAACCGCTCGAAGCCGCACTGCAACATCGGCACGATCGGTCACGTTGATCACGGCAAGACGTCGCTGACGGCAGCGATCACGAAGATCCTTGCGGAGTCTGGCGGCGCGACGTTCACGGCGTAC
>NZ_JAYRPE010000069.1:0-5922 GCF_041911315.1 Xanthobacter sp.
CGGAGGCGGGGCGCGCGGGCGGGACCGCGGCGCGGGGCGCCGGCGGTCAGTAGCCGAGCGCGGTCTCGAGCGGGCCCTTGGGCAGCGGCACCAGGAACCAGATCTCGAACATGACGAAGAGGGCGAGCGGCACGCCCACGGCGACGGGGATGATCTTCGCCACCGGGTATTTGCCGAGCCACCACATGAAGAAGGCGATGAACACCGCCGACGCGAGATAGATTCCGACGAGGAAGATCAGCCCCACATAGACCGTCGTCGGGATCAGCACCTGCATCACCGAGACGAGCTGGGAGCGATCGACGAAGTTTCCGAGGTCGGGATGGCGGCTCACCAGCGCCGTCACCAAAGTGACGGTGGAAGCGATGAACATGATGAGGCCGACATAGAAGGGGAAGTAGCCGGCCTGCGGGCCGTCCGACGCCCAGCGCGCGCCCACGCGCCAGCTGTCGGACATGACGAGGGCCGCGAGGGCCATGAAGATCAGCGCCACCGCCGCGTCCATGGTGCGGTTGGTGACGGTCTTCTCATTGTGGGCGGTGGGGGCGGAGTGTCCGCTTTCAGTGCTCATGGGATCAGATCCTTGAAGCGCCCCGCCGGTCAGGCATCCGTCTCAGGCTTCGTGCGGGGCTTCAAAACGGGGCCGGTCACGGCCGGGGCGCACGGCGGTCGCGTTCCGCGCGGCGTCCCGGATGGGCTTCCCAGATCGGCGCACAGGGTCGGCGGCCGGCCCAGCCCCGCCGTCGTGCGGCGAAGCCTCTGCCGTCCCCTGCCCTTCCCGGTGCCGGCGGCTTTGCGGCCGCTCAGGCACGGTCGGTGCGAACCTTGCGCCGCGAACCTCGTCGCCTATTTGGCGACGAAGCCCGCCTTCTCCATGAGGTCCTTGTGCGTGGCCTCGGCCTTGGTGAGCCAGGCCGAATATTCGGGACCGCTCAGGGCCGTGGTGTTGAAGGCCCCCTTCTGCATGAATTCCTGCCATTCGGGGGTGGCGCGGACCTTCTTGAACAGCTCGACGAAGTAATCGACCTGATCCTTCGTGGCATTCGGCGGCATGAGGATGCCGCGCAGCATCAGATATTCGATGTCGAGGCCGGATTCCTTGCAGGTGGGGATGTCCGCCCAGGACTTGCCGTTGGCGATGGGCTCCTTGTAGGGCAGCCGCTGGTAGTCGAACACGCAGAGCGGCTTCAGCTCGCCCGCGCGCCACTGGGACACCGCCTCGATGGGGTTGTTGACCGAGGCGGTCACGTGGCCGCCGACAAGCTGGGCCGCGACGTCGCCGCCGCCCTTGTAGGGCACGTAGATGAACTTGGCGCCGGTCTTCTGCTCGATGGCGGCGGTGATGATCTGGTCTTCCTGCTTGGAGCCGGTGCCGCCCATCTTGAAGGTCTGGTCGCCCGAGGCGGCCTTGAGCGCGGCGAGGAAGCCCTTCACGTCGTCATAGGGCGCCTTGGCGTTCACCCACAGCACGAACTCGTCGAGCGCCAGCATGGAGACCGGGGTCATGTCCTTCCAGGAGAAGGGCACGCCGGTGGCGAGCGGGGTGGTGAAGAGATTCGAGAGGGAGATGATGATCTTGTGGGGGTTCCGGTTGGAGCCCTTCACGTCGAGGAAGCCCTCGGCGCCGGCACCGCCGGACTTGTTGATGACGACGAGCGGCTGGCTCATCAGATTGTTCTTCTGGACGATGCCCTGGATCATCCGCGCCATCTGGTCGGCGCCGCCGCCGGTGCCGGCGGGAACGATGAATTCCACGGTCTTGGTGGGCTCCCAAGCCGCATGGGCCCAGGACGGCATAACGGCCGGCGCGAGCGCCGTCGTGACCGCGAGCGCAGCCGCACCTCTCCTGACGATCTTGGCGATTGCCGAATGCATCTGATTTTTCCTCCCCACGTCCGCGTTCTTTTTGGTGCGGATCGCAATTCCAGAGCTTCAATCAACCGACGCCTGTTGCGCCGGGCAAGGTCCCGAAAACATTTCTGTTCGTCGACCCCCCGGGCTTAGCCTCTATGGAGCAGACGAAAACGGGACTTCAGCCTGTTTTACATCGCGCATCTTCACCAATACGCGATTTATGCCGGCAATTTAGTTGGCGTTCCCACCGTTGCCGTTACGGCGGCTTGGCAAGAGTATAGACCAAGGGAGGGGTGTCAATTGGAATTTTCAATTCGGAATTAGGTACGTTGTATGCCACAACTTTGGAATACTGTATTCCAGTTGCGGAAGGCCGCCTCAGCGGAAGGCGGCGTAGTCCTGCGGCAGGTTTTCATCGGCACCGGAATACAGGCGCGTCATCTGCTCCGCCGCCGCCACCACGCGCCGGCCGAGGCGCTGGATGCGATCCTCGCTCATGCGCACCGCCGGGCCGGACACCGACACCGCGCCGATGGGCTCGCGCCATTCATTGAGGATGGCGGCCGCCACCGCGCGCATGCCGGGGGCATGCTCCTCCCGGTCCACGGCGAAGCCGCGCTCCAGGATTTCGGCGACATCATCCATCAGCGCCCGCTCCTCGCGGCGGGTGGCGGTGGTGAAGGGCTCGTAGCGGATCTGGGCGAGACAGGCGCCGCGAAAGGAGGGGCTCGCAGCGGCCAGCACCGCCTTGCCGGCGGCGGTGGCATGCAGCGGCAGCCGCGCGCCCAGGCGGAAGAAGGCGCGCACGGGCGCGTGGGCCTCCGCCTGCGCCACCACCACCAGCTCCATGGCATCGAACATGGCGAGGTTCACGGTCTCGTCGGTCTCGTGGAGGAGACGGCGAATCACCGGGCGGCCGATGTCCGGCAGCTTGCGGATGCGCAGATAGGCCGAGCCGATGCGGAACAGGCCGAGCCCCACGGTCCAGAGCCCGGTGGAGAGGTCGTGATTGACCAGCTGGCGCTTCTCCAGCGTGGTCAGCAGGCGGTGCACGGTGGAGACGGGCAGCTCGGCGCGCCGGGCGATCTCGGCCAGCGCCATGCCGTCCTGATCGGCCACCACGCGCAGCAGGGCGATGGCGCGGTCCAGCGACTGGACCTCGGCCCCGCCCTCCGACGCCGTGCCGGAGGCCGGCCGTCCCCTGCGCCGCGGTGCGACCTCGGTGTCCGGCATGCCGCTTTCTCCTCCCGTTTCGTTGCGTATCAAACTATCTTTCCCCTCGCGCCCGTCCACCCCGCGCGCTGCCCCTGCGTCAAATTTTCCACGTTGCGGAATTAATTTCCATAAGTATTGTGTCCGGGACTTGCCGGACGGCGGGGCTGCCCGCTAATCTGGTATACATAATACGACATAGATCGCGCTCAGCAGGGAGGATCAGCCATGAAGGTATGCATTTACGGTGCCGGAGCCATTGGCGGCTATCTGGGCGTGCAGCTCGCCCAGGCCGGCGCCGATGTCAGCCTGGTGGCCCGTGGCGGCCATCTGGAGGCCATGCAGACCAATGGCGTGAAGCTGCTCATCAATGGCGAAGAGCGCGTCGCCAAGGTGCGCGCCACCGACGACCCGCGCGAGCTGGGGCCGCAGGATTACGTCATCATCGCCCTCAAGGGCCATTCGGTGCCCGGCGTGGTGCAGCAGATGCGCCCCCTCCTCGGCAACGACACCTCCGTGGTCACCGCCGTGAACGGCGTGCCCTACTGGTACTTCTACAAGCATGGCGGGGCGCTGGAGAACCGCACCCTCGCCACCATCGATCCCGGCGCGAAGCAGTGGGAAGTGCTGCGCCCCGAGCGCGCCATCGGCTGCATCGTGTATCCCGCGACCGAGGTGGTGGCGCCCGGCGTCATCCAGCACATCTATGGCGACAAGTTCCCCCTCGGCGAACCGTCGGGCGAGATCACGCCCCGTGTCACCGCCCTCAGCCAGATGATGGAAAAGGGCGGCCTGCGCGCGCCGGTCATGACCAACATCCGCGACGAGCTGTGGCTGAAGCTGTGGGGCAACCTCTGCTTCAACCCCATCAGCGCCCTCACCCACGCCACCCTCGACCTCATCGCCGCCGATCCCGGCACCCGCGCCGTGGCCAAGGCCATGATGCTGGAAGCCAAGGCCATCGCCGAGCGCATCGGCGTCAACTTCCGCGTGGACGTGGAACGCCGCATCAACGGCGCCGGCGCCGTGGGCGCGCACAAGACCTCCATGCTCCAGGACCTGGAGCGTGACCGCCCCATGGAGATCGATCCGCTGGTCAGCGTCGTCCAGGAAATGGGCCAGATGCTGGACATGCCCACCCCCACCCTCGACGTGGTGCTCGCCCTGGTGCGCCAGCGCGCCGCCATGGCCGGCCTCGGCGGCATCCTCGCCAACCCGCCGCTGACCGCCGCCGATCTCGAGCCGCAGAAGAAGGCCGCGGTGCACTGAGACCTCCCCTCCCGATGGCCGGGTCCGCCCGGTCATCGGACGCGGCAGCAGGGTGACTTGAAAATGAAAAGGCCGGGCGCTTGCCCGGCCTTTTTCATGTCTGCGTCGCTTCAGGAAAACCGCGCGGCCCTCGATTTCACACCCGCCCTACGGACGGGAGGCGCCCCGGACGGGCGCCTTGATCGGGATGCGTTCAGTCGGCCTCGCTCTGCGCGGCAGCAGGCGAAACGGGGGAAGCGGCGTCGGCCGGCTGGCTGGCGTTCAGCGCCATGCCTGTCAGCACATAGCCCAGCACGAGAGCGGCAAACACGGCGATTCGCTTGGTCATCCTCGATCCTCAGAACTTGCGTCGCGGCTTCCGTCGCCGACGACACCCGCTTGCGGCGGTGCAGCACGAAATACGCTTCCCGTGCGGCACCGGAGCTGAATGAGTGTGTCAGCAGCGGTTCATAAAGACTGAACGGCACCGGGGTGTTCCCCGGAAATCGTCCGGGGCGTGGCCCGCCCCGCCGGCACCGCGACCGGGGTATCGCCCCCGCGACTCGACCGCAGCGAAACCGGGTTTACACCGCGCCGCGTCACGTGTCTGTGTCCTGCGAGTCACAGCGCCCTTGCGTGAACCGGGGTGGTAAAGCAGCGGTTTACGCGGTGCCGCAGCGGGGTACATCCCGGCGCAGACGCGGCGCAGGGGAGCCCCCGCCGCGGGCTGGCGAAAGGCCGCGCCGGCAGGCCCGCGCGGCGCTTTACTCGGATCGTTCCAGGCTCTAAGCGAGGGCACCTTTTCGCGACGCAGCAAGGCGCCCATGCTCCGCAAGCTCTACGACTGGATCATCGCGTATTCGTCGAAGCCGTCGGCACCCTGGGCCCTCGCCCTCGTCGCCTTTGCGGAAAGCTCGGTGTTTCCGGTACCGCCGGACGTGCTGCAGGTGCCCATGACGCTGGCGCGGCCGGACAAGGCCTGGCGCTACGCCCTCATCGCCACCATCGCCTCGGTGCTGGGCGGCCTCGTCGGCTACGCCATCGGCGCGCTGCTCTATGACAGCGTGGGCAAGTTCCTCATCGAGCTTTACGGCTACGGCCAGAAGGTCGACCAGTTCCGCGCCGCCTATGCCCATTACGGGCACTGGGTGATCCTCCTGAAGGGGCTCACGCCGATCCCGTTCAAGCTGGTCACGATCACCTCGGGCTTCGCCAACTACAGCCTGTTCTGGTTCTTCGTGCTGTCGGTGATCACCCGCGGCGCCCGCTTCTTCCTGCTGGCGGCGATCCTGTACTACTTCGGCCCGTCCGCGCGCGAGTTCATCGAGAAGCGGCTTGGCCTCGTCACGCTGGGGCTGCTGGCCGTCATCGTGATCGGACTGGTGGCGGCGGCCTATTTCGTCTGAGGCCGCCGGCCTCCCCTACTGACCTTTCGGACGCGATAGCACCGAGGCGGTGCCCGCCGACGCGCTGTCGGTGGTCGCCGTGCCGGCGCCGGCCTTGCGCTTCTGCGGCTGGGCGGGGCTCGCCGGGGTCGCGGAGGGGGCGGCGTTGGCCGATTGCTGGGCCGCCGTCTGCCCCGCAGGCGCGTTCGCGCTCGCACCGGGC
>NZ_JAYRPE010000070.1:0-10674 GCF_041911315.1 Xanthobacter sp.
CGCCGCCGGCGGCGTAGAGCGCGGGCGCCGCCCCCTGCCCCTCGGCCAGCCGGCCGGCGCGCTCCAGCGCGGCCATGTCCGGCCCCTCGCCGCTGCCGACGCGGGCGAGCGTCATGACGATCACGCGGGCCGGCCACAGGCGCGCATCGCGGTGCGCACGCGCCGGCCCGCGCGGTCCCGCGGCATCGTGGTCCAGGGAGAGAATCACCCCGTCCACGGCGAGCGCGGCCTCCACGTCGGCCTCGCCGAGGACTTCGGTGCCGACGATGCTGGTGCCGAGCCGGGATCTGGTGCGGGCGGCGATCTGGGCCGGATCGCGCTCCCCGGCATCCACCCACAGGTCGAGGCCGGGGAAGTCGCGGACGAGTTCCGCGATCGCGTCATCGTTGCGGCCTGCCCCGGTTATGGCATCGATATCAGCCACATAGAGGGTGCGGAACGGGGCGAGCGAGAGCAGCCCCGCCACCACGTCCCGCGGCCGGGCCGAGGGGGAAAGCGGCGTGACGATGGGACGATAGGCCTCGCGCTCGCCCCTGTGGGCACGCACGACCACCCCTCCCTTCAGGTCAACGACGGGGATAAGCTGCATGTCGAGGTCCGGCTGAGCGTTTGCGAGAGGAGCCCCATGCGCGTCTTCATCTGCGAGTACGTGACATCCGGTGGCATGCGCGACAAGCCCCTGCCGGAGGCGGCCCTGGCGGAGGGGCGCCTGATCCGCGACGCCATCGTCACCGATCTCCAGGAACTCGTCGGCATCAACCTGGTGCTGGCCTACGACGACCGCCTGCCGCCGCCCAACGAGGAGGCGGTGCCGGTGCGCAAGGGCGACGATCCCTGGATCATCTGGTCCGGCCTCGCCCAGGACGCCGACGTGGTGTGGCCCATCGCCCCCGAGGCCGGCGGCCTGCTGGCGCGCCTTGCCCGCCTGATGCGCGAGGGCGGGGCCCGCACGCTCGCGAGTTCCGGCGAGGCCGTCATCCTCACCTCGAACCGGCTGGCGCTGGCCCGCCGCCTCGCGGAGTACGGCATTCCGCACGTCCCGACCTACCCGCTCGATGCCCTGCCCTCCGGGCTCGACGGCGATCTGGTGACACGGCCTGAGGACGGCACCGGCTGGTCCGCCGCCCGCGCCTGGCCGAACAGGGCTGCCCTGCCCCGCGCCGGTGGCCTCGTCGTCCAGCCCTTCCTCAACGGCAACCTCGCCAGCCTCAGCGTGCTGGTGCGGCCGGACGGGGTGACATTGCTCGCGGCGAACCGCCTCAGCATCAGCCACCTTGTGGGCGTGTTCGCCTTCGAGGGCGTGCAGGTCGGCGGCATCGCGGATGAGGACGGACGCCTTGCCGAGACGGCGAGACGGGTGGTGGAAGCCATTCCCGGCCTCTCCGGCATCGTCTGCATCGACGTGATCCTGACGCCGGAAGGCCCTGTCGTGGCCGAGGTGAACCCGCGTGTCACCGCGTCCTATGCCGGACTGCACGCGGCACTCGGCGTCAATCCGCTCGCCTTCGTGCCCGAACTGATCCGCGAGGGCGTGCCGCCGTCCATGCCGCGGCTGCCGCGTCCGACTCCGGTCGAGGTGAAGATCCGTTGAAAGCAGGCGGCGAAACCAATAGGAAGGCATCGAGTTTGAGGCAGGGAGCGCGCCCATGGCGGCGCCTCCGCGCGAGGATGAGATGACCTCCGAAGATCCCACCGCCCTTGCGGACACGCAGGCCGACGCGAACCCCGCGCCCCGTACCCGTCCCCACAACACCGACCGGCTGTTCCTGCGGCAACTGCCCTTCTATGCGCGTCACGGCGTGTACGACGCGGAGCGGGAGCTGGGTCAGCGCTTCATCATCGACGTGGACTGCTGGTTCGATACCCGCCCCGCCGCCTGGGCGGACGATGCGGCTCTCACGGTGTCTTACCAGGGCATCTATGAGCAGGTCGCCGCGGTGGTGGGGGACGATCCCGTTCACCTCATCGAGACGCTGGCGGAGCGCATCTCCACGCGCCTTCTGGACCATTTCGAGATGGTCGAGCAGGTGCGCGTGGTGGTGCACAAGCCGGGCGCGCCTGTCACCGGCGTGTTTGGCGATGTCGGTATAGAGATCGTCCGCACCCGCTGAGGCGGGGCAAGACGAAACCCGATCGGACTGCCGTCGGCCCAGCCGGCGGATCGAAGGAGAGCACAAGGTGAGCGTTGCTGTGAGCCTCAAGACCTATCTCACGGACTGGGCAGGGAGCGACGCGTCGCGGCAGGCCGTGGCCGCCACCGTGACCGCCATCGCCGAGGCCGGGCTCGGCATCGCCGACCTCGTGGCCCGTGGCCCGCTGGAGGAGGGGCTCGCCAATATCCGTGGCGTCGATCCCAACGCCGGCGGCGACGCCCAGAAGGAACTCGACGTGGTGGCCGAGGAGCTGATCCGCGAGAAGCTCCTGCCCACCCCCACCGCCTTCCTCGCCTCCGAGGAGAGCGAGGAGCTGATCCCGCTCAATCCCGAAGGCCGCCTCGTGGTGGCGGTGGACCCGCTGGACGGCTCGTCCAACATCGACACCAACGTGTCCGTGGGCACCATCTATTCCATCATGCCTTATGACGCTGCGGCGTTTGCGAAGCCCGAGGATGCGGTGATGCGGCCCGGCTCGGCGCAGGTGGCGGCCGGCTTTCTCGCCTATGGCCCGGCGACCATCCTCGTCGCCACCTTCGGCGAAGGCACGCAGGTGTTCGTGCATGATCGCCGCACCGGCGAGTTCCTGCTGGCGCGAACCGATGTGGAAATTCCCGCCGAGACCAAGGAATACGGGATCAACCAGTCCAACGTCCGGCACTGGGATGCGCCCATGCAGCGCTATCTCGCCGATTGCCTCGCCGGCAAGGAAGGCCCGCGGGGCAAGGACTTCAACATGCGCTGGGTCGGCTCCATGGTGGCCGACGCCTTCCGCATCTTCACCCGCGGCGGCGTCTACGTGTACCCGCGCGACAAGCGCAAGGGCTACGACAACGGCCGCCTGCGCCTGATCTACGAGGCCTTCCCCCTCGCCTTCCTGGTGGAGCAGGCCAAGGGCGCCGCCACCGACGGCACGACGCGCATCCTCGACATCCAGCCCCACCACATCCACCAGCGCATCCCGCTGGTGTTCGGCTCGAAGGCCGAAGTGGAAGCCATCGCCTCCTATTATTGACGTGTGCGTCCCGCGCGCCTGTGGCGCGCGGGATAGCCTTGACCTCCCCCGGAAAAAAACGTTCGATCGTTTCCTTGAAGCGTAGCCGCCGGCAGAGCGGCGCCGAGGGAGGTGACGATGCTCGTTCCGGCCGATGACTATGCGGGGCTCAAGCGCGCCTTTTCCTGGCAGGTGCCGGCCCGCTTCAACATGGGCGTCGCCTGTGCCGATGCTCACGCGGACGGATCGGGCAAGCCGGCGCTGATCTTCGTGGAGGAGACGGGCGCGGTCCGCTCCTACAGCTTCGACGAGCTGACAGCCCTCACCAACCGTTTCGCCAACGTCCTCGTCGCCAAGGGCCTCCAGCGCGGCGACCGCTTGGCGGTGTTCCTGCCGCAGGCGCCGGAGACGGCCATCGCCCACATCGCCGCCTTCAAGGCGGGAATGATCTCGGTGCCGCTGTTCACCCTGTTCGGCGACGAGGCGTTGGAATTCCGGCTCGCCGCCTCGGGCGCGAAGGTGCTGGTGACGGATCTGGGCGGCCTCGCCAAGCTGATGCGGGTGCGGGACCACCTGCCCGACCTCGCCTATGTCTTCGTCATCGGCCCCGACAGTGGCGGCGCCCTCTCCTTCGACGCGGCGCTGGCGCAGGGCTCGGACCGCTTCACGCCGGCGGATACGGGGCCGGACGATCCCGGCATCATCATCTTCACCTCGGGCACCACCGGAAATCCGAAGGGCGCGCTGCACGGCCACCGGGTGCTGCTGGGGCACTTGCCCTGCATCGAGTTCGTCCACCAATACATGCCGCAGCCCGGCGACCTGCACTGGACGCCGGCCGACTGGGCGTGGATCGGCGGGCTGTTCGACGTGCTTTTCCCCTCGCTCTATTTCGGGGTGCCGGTGCTCGCCCACCGGGCCAAGAAGTTCGATCCCGACGCGGCCATGGCGCTGATGGCGGACCATCATGTGCGCAACGTCTTCCTGCCCCCCACCGCGCTGAAGCTGCTGCGGCAGGCGGACGTGAAGCACAGCGGCCTGAAGCTGCGCTCCCTCCTCACCGGCGGGGAGACGCTGGGGGCCGAGCTGGGCGCCTTCGTCGAGGAGCGGCTGGGTGTCGAGGCGCGGGAGATCTACGGGCAGACTGAATGCAATCTCGTGGTCGGCTCCAACTCCAGCTTTTTCCCCATCCGCCCCGGCTCCATGGGCAAGGCCATCCCTGGCCATGACGTGCGCATCGTGGATGACGCGGGCGTTGAGCTTCCCTGCGGAACGGAAGGCCACATCGGCATCCGCCGCGGCGATCCGGTGATGATGCTGGAATACTGGAAGAATCCCGAGGCCACCGCGCAGAAATATGCCGGCGATTTCCTCCTGACCGGCGATATGGGCCGGCAGGATGAGGAGGGCTATCTTTGGTACGTGGGCCGCGCCGACGACGTGATCACCTCAGCCGGATACCGCATCGGCCCCGGTGAGATCGAGGACTGCATCCTCAAGCACCCGGCGGTGGCGCTGGTGGCGGTGGTGGGCGTTCCGGATGCGCTCCGCACGGAGGCGGTGAAGGCGTGGATCGTGCCGAAGCCGGGCGTTGCTCCCTCCGAGGCGCTGGCGAAGGACATCCAGGACTTCGTGAAGACCCGCCTCTCCGCCCACGAATATCCTCGCCTCGTCTCCTTCACCGATGCCCTGCCCATGACCGCCACCGGCAAGATTCTCCGCCGTGAGCTGCGCGCAAGGGGGTAGCCAGGGAGCGAGCCCCGCATTCCCCGGCAAGACTGCGGCGGATCGCGCCTCAAAGCCGTAAGCTGGCTGTAAGCTTGGCTTCCTAGTGTCGTTGCCAAACGGGGGGAGGCTTGCGGTGCGCGCCCCCATCGCTTACGGGAGAGGCTGCCTGACATCCTTAGGCTGGCTGGTCAGCCGGACAGGTAGTGAGATTCGACATGGGGGAGGCTTGCGGCACTCTCCCCCACGTTCCCGGAAGGATCTGCGCCGGCGGCCCCAGCGCGACCGTACCTTCGACCCATCGTTTCGCAAGGCCGTAGGATAACGCACAAAGAATGCCGGATTCCGCGCCTGCCCCCTTCGGTTCCTCGTCTCCCCGCAGCCCCGGCGCCATCCGGCCGGGCAGCGCCGAGCCCGAATCCGATGCGACGGACGGCGTAACCGCCGGCGCGCTGCCTGCGGTGCCGCGGCTGTCCGTCATCGTCCCCACCTTCAACGAACGCGGCAACGTCGAGCGGATGCTCACCGGCATCGACGGCGCGCTGAAGGGCGTCCCCTACGAGGTGATCTTCGTCGACGACGATTCGCCTGACGGCACGGCAGACACCGTGCGGCAGATCGGCGAGCGGGATCCCCGCGTCCGCTGCATCCGCAGGGTCGGCCGGCGCGGCCTCGCCGGCGCCTGCATCGAGGGGATGCTGGCGGCCCAGGCGCCCCTCGTCGCCGTCATCGATGGCGATCTCCAGCACGATGTGAACGTGCTGCGGACCATGCTCGATCGGTCCCCTGATGCAGACCTCGTGGTTGCCAGCCGCTATGTGGATGGCGGCAGCGCCGACGGGCTGAACCGCCGCCGCGGCGCCATGAGCCGCACGGCCACCGGCATGGCGCGCCGCATCCTCGGCATCAAGACGTCCGACCCCATGAGCGGCTGCTTCCTCATCCGCCGTGCGCTGGTGGAACGCCTCGCGCCCGCCCTCTCGCCCAACGGCTTCAAGATCCTCCTGGACATCATGACAGCAAGCAAGGAACCAATGCGGGTCGTGGAAGTGCCCATGGCCTTCGCCGCCCGTGACGAGGGTGACAGCAAGCTCGACAGCCGCACGATGCTCGATTTCGTCACCCTCCTGATCTTCAAGGTCAGCGGCGGCACCATCTCGCCCCGTTTCGTCTGGTTCTCGGCCGTGGGCGGCGCAGGGCTGGTGCTGCACCTGCTGATGCTGAAGGGCGGACTGCTCGTCGGGCTCGGCTTCGCCGTGGCCCAGTCCATCGCGACCATCGGCGCCATGACGTCGAACTTCGCCATGAACAACGTCTTCACCTATCGCGACCGGCGGGTGAGTGGCCTCGCCATGCTGCCGGCCCTGCTGAAGTTCTACCTGATCTGCGGCGCCGGCGCGGTGGCCAATGTGGGCGTCGCCAGCTGGGTGTTCGAAGGCGGATGGCGCTGGTGGCTCGCGGGCGTCGCGGGCTCCGTGATCGGCGCGGTCTGGAACTTCGCCATGACCTCCCTGTTCGTCTGGGGACCGTCCAAGTGAGCGTATCCATGCCAGGTCTCGCGAGGCCTGGCGTCGGCGACCGGCCTGCAGGCCTCAAGACGCTGCAGGACCGGATTTCCCCCGCCTCGGCCCTTGCCGCCGTGCTCGTTTTCGCACTGGCCGTGCGTCTCCTTTTCGCCGCCACCACCGGGCTCGGCAACGACGAATCCTATACCGTCGTCACCAGCCGCATCCCGGCGCTGAGCTATTTCGACCATCCGCCCATGGCCTGGTGGCTGGCGCATTATTCCGCCGTTCTCTTCGGCTCGGAGGCCCCGCTCGCGGTGCGGGCGCCGTTCCTGTTGCTCTCCACCCTCTCGACCCTGCTCATGTATCTGCTCACGGCCCGGCTGTTCGGCCGCTGGGCCGGTGTGTGGGCCGCGCTGCTGATGGCCTGCGCGCCCGTGCTGGGCCTGACCAGCGCCACCTGGGTGCTGCCGGACGGGCCGCTCATCGCCTTCCTGCTCGCGGGAACGCTGGTGATCGCCCACGTTCTGTTCGACGAGCGGGCCCACCCTGCCCTGTGGCTTCTGGCCGGAGCCCTGGGCGGGCTGGCGCTGCTCTCCAAGTATCACGGCGTCTTCCTGTTCGCCGGAACCTTCCTGTTCCTGCTGCTGTGCCCGCGGCAGCGGAAATGGCTCGGCACCGTGTGGCCCTATGCGGGTGGCGTGGTCGCCCTCGTCCTGTTCTCGCCGGTGATTGCCTGGAACGTCGGCAACGGCTTTGCCTCCCTCGCCTTCCAGAGCGCGCGGGCGTCGGCGGCGGGCTTCCACCCGCTGATGGCGCTGATGGTGGTGGGCGGCATCGCCCTGTTCCTGACGCCCTGGATCTGGGTCGGCCTCGTGGCGGCGGCGGTGCGCGCGCTCAGGGCCCGGCCCGTCAACCCGCGCGCCCTCCTGCTCCTGTGCCTCGCGGCCGGGCCGGTGCTGGTGTTTCCGATGGTGGCGGCCTGGTCGGGCGCCAAGCCCTTCTTCCACTGGGCGGCGCCGGGCTATCTCATGCTCTTCCCCCTGCTCGGGCGGGCCACCGCGCAGCGCTGGGCCGCCAACGCCGCGATCCGGGGCTGGACGGTGTGGTCCGCGGGCTTCACGGCGGCGGGCGTGGCCGTGATCGCCACGGTCTCCATGGTGCCTTCCCTCGGCACGGCGGTCTCCGGCACCGGGGGCGACCCGCTGCGGGAACTCGCGACCTGGAGCGACCTCGACGCAGCCGTGCGGCGCCACGGCCTGACACCCGGCCCCCATGCCTTCGTGGCGACGCCCGTCTGGCATATGGGCGGAAAGGTGGGCTACGCCCTCGGCCCGTCCTGGCCGGTCGCCTGCATGGGCGACGACTGCCGCGGCTTCCTCATGAGCGACATCCAGCACGGCCGCCAAGGCGCGGACGCAGTGCTCGTGCTCGATGTCGCCGGATCGGAAGCCCAGATGAACGCCATGCGCCGGCGCTTCCAGAGCGTCGAGCCGCTGGAAACGGTGGAAATCCGCCACGCCGGGACGATGGTCGCGCTGGTGGTGCTCGCGACCGGGCGCGGCTATCTCGGCGCCCCATCGACGCGATAGGACTGCGAGGGCTACTTTTGGCCGCCCCGGTACCTCCTGTTCACCGACCCGGTCCATGATAGCTTGACCTTGAGCGTCGCGAGTGGGGGCGGGAAGCGGCATGTCCGGGATTTTCGACTGGCTCGAAAAGGGAATGCCGGCGGTGCTCGACGCCATCCCCGTGCCAGTGTTCGTCAAGGACCCGGACAGCCGGTTCATCCTCATCAACCGGCGTTGCGAGGAACAGTGGGGCATCCCGCGCACCGAGGTGGTGGGCGGCACGGGGGAAGGCATCTTCCCGCCGGAACAGGTGATGCGCCTCATGGAGAACGATCGCCGCGCGCTGGAGGGTTCTGCCGTCGCGTGCGACGAGGTGATGCGCAACGTCGCCCTCGGCCAGGACCGCACCCTGCACACGCTGCGGCGCGCCATCCGTGATCAGGGCGGGCGGACGTGCTCCCTGGTGGGCGTGTCCGTCGACATCACCGACATCAGGCGTACCGAGCCTGCCCTGCGGGACAGCGAGGAGAAGCTGCGCGGCCTGTTCGAGCTTTCCCCCCTCGGCATCGTGCTGAACGGAATGGACGGCAGCTACCTCGAGTTCAATTCCGCATTCTGCGCCATCTGCGGCTACAGCCCGGACGAGCTGCGGCGGCTGGACTATTGGACACTGACGCCGACGAAATACGCCGCGCAGGAGCGCGAGCAGCTCGATGCCTTGCTGACCCAAGGCCATTACGGCCCCTACGAGAAGGAATACATCCGCAAGGATGGCAGTCTCGTGCCGCTGCGCCTCACCGGCGTGCGGCTCCATGCGAGCGACGGCGGGTCCTACATCTGGTCCATCGTCGAGGACATCTCCGCCCAGAAGAAGGCGCAGGAGGCGGTCTGGTACCACGCCAATTTCGACGACATCACCGCGCTCCCCAATCGGCGCCTGGTCCACCAGCGGCTGGAAGAGGAGATCGCGCGGGCGCGCGGGACCGGCCGGCGCATGGCGCTGCTGTTCGTCGACTTCGACCGCTTCAAGGAGATCAACGACGCCTTCGGCCACGACAAGGGCGACATGCTGTTGAAGGAAGCCGCGCGGCGCCTCGCCGAGCGCCTGAGCGCGGGCGATACGGTCGGCCGGTTGAACGGGGACGAATTCATGATCGTCGCCGCCGAAGACGACATCCGGCGGCTGCGCGAACTGGCGGACGACCTGAGACAGGCACTCGGCGCCCCCTACCGTCTGGGGGCAGACCTCGCCTATTCCTCGGTCAGCATCGGCATCGCCGTGTTCCCGCAGGATGGCGAGAACGCCGAAGCGCTGGTTCGCCATGCCGACCAGGCCATGTACGAGGCCAAGGGGCTGGGTCGCAACCGCTGCCGCTTCTTCCGCAGCGCGCTGCAAGAGGAGGCGACACGGCGCGGCCGCATCGCCAACGAATTGCGCGGCGCCATCGCAGGCGACCAGTTCCGCCTGTTCTACCAGCCCATCATCGACCTTGGGACGGGCGAGGTGGTGAAGGCGGAGGCGCTGCTGCGCTGGCAGCATCCGCAGATGGGGCTCGTCAGCCCCGCAGAGTTCATCCCGGTGGCCGAGCAGACCGGCGAAATCATCGCCATCGGCCAGTGGGTGTTCGAGGACGTGCTGCGCCAGATCACCGCCTGGGACGCCGCCGGCCTGCCGCCCATCCGCATCGGCGTCAACCGCTCCCCGGTGGAGTTCCGCCAGTCCGCTGACGTGCTGGACGCCTGGGCCGAGCGCCTCGCGGAACATGGACTGTCCGGCCGGCGCATCCTGGTGGAGATCACCGAGGGGCTGCTGGTGGAACTGAGCGACACGGTACGCGACCAGTTCGAGCGGCTGCAGGGGATGGGAATCTCCCTCTCCCTCGACGATTTCGGCACCGGGTACTCATCCCTCGCCTATCTCAGGAAGTTCGACGTCGATTTCCTCAAGATCGACCGCGCCTTCGTGCAGGGCGTCGAGCGCGGCTCCGACGATCTCGCCTTGTGCGAGGCCATCATCGTGATGGCGCAGAAGCTCGGCATCGAAGTGGTCGCCGAGGGCATCGAGACGGAAGACCAGTGCGCACTGCTGGTCACGGCGGGTTGCCGGCTCGGCCAGGGCTTCCTGTTTTCCCGCCCCCTGCCCGCCGATGCCTTCGCCGCCTATCTCCGCGGCGCGGCGCAGCGCGGCTGAGGCGGGAAAGACCACCTGCTACGCGGGGGCCCGGGTCCGAAACGCACGCTGGCTCACGGAGCGCTTCGGCCTCGTCCGCGTCCAGGCTGAGATTGCCGCCGTGGCGGAGTTGGATGCCCCTTCGCTCGGCCGCGACGCTCCGGCTGTGCCGGGATTGTGAGAGACGGGTCATGCCCGTCACCTTCGCCATAGGCGACCTGCACGGCCGGTTCGATCTGCTCGACGCAGTGCTGGCCACCATCAAGGCCCGCACCGATGGTGGCACGATCGTCTTCCTCGGCGACGATGTGGATCGCGGACCGCAGAGCCGGGAAATCATCGAGCGCCTCATGGCCGGTCTCTCACCTGGCTGGGAGTGGCGCAGCTCTCCGCACCTCGATTGTGCGGATCTGCATCTAGGCTCAGGACCTATTAATTGCGTTCTGGATGTGATTCACAGTCTCCATTGAGGAGGCTGGCATGGGTGATTTGTTCCTGTTGAGCGCGCGTCAGATGGCTCGGATCTCGCCGTTTTTCCCGTTGGCCCATGGGGTGC
>NZ_JAYRPE010000071.1:0-150853 GCF_041911315.1 Xanthobacter sp.
AGGCCCGGCCGCCCGACACCGACGCGCCCCGCCGTGCGCCGGCCGAGGGTGATAGCGCCGGATGAAAGGGCCGCCGCCGGTGCGGTGGAAGCCGCGTGCAAGGCCGGCCACGCCACGGCCGCCTATCGCGCCTATCTCGACTGGAACCGCGCCTCAGGGCCGGGCCATTCGGGCACCGCCTCAGCCCGCACTCCGGCCATGGCGGCGGCGCTGCATGAAGTCAGCCGCCACCTTTATGCAGGGGAAGGCGACACCTGGGACGGCCGCGGCTTCCGCTCCGCCTTCGCCGCCGAGCGTAAGGCTGCCCTGAAGCCGACGAAGGCACGCACCGCGCGGGGCCTCGCCCCGCTCTATCCGAAGGCGCGCTGAGGGGGCTGCGCTGCCCCAGAAGCCCGCGCGGCGCTTGAGCGAAAGCAATGTCAAAAACCCGCGCGGCGCTTGAGCGGAGGCAACGCCCCCCACGCGGCGCCTGAGCGAAAGCAACGCTCAGGTCCCGCCCCACACCCGCCGCATGTAATCGGTGAAGACCGTCACCGCCGGCGCGCGCACCGGAGTGGCCCAGGCGGCGCAGGTGATGAGCTTGTCGGCCACGTCGTCGAGATCGCGGATGACGATGCCGCGCCGCTGCAGGTTGCGCACGCAGCTCGCATAGACCGAAACCCCCGCCCCCGCCGCCACCAGCCCGAAAATGCCTTCGGAGGACGACGCCTCCTGCACGATGCGCGGGGTGAATCCGGCGCGGTGGCAGACGGCGAAGAAGGCGGTGCGGAAGGCGCCCCAGTTCTCGCCGGAGCCCAGCACGAACGGCTGGTCGGCAAGGTCGGCGAGGCGCAGCACCCGCACGTTAGAGAGGGGATGGGTGATGGGGAGCAGCGCCACGTAGCGATGGTCGTCGAAGGTGTAGCTCTCCATGCCCGCCTCCTCGAACGGCCCGATCATGAAGCCGATGTCGATGCGCTCCACGAGGAGCGCCTCCTGCTGCTGAAGCGTCGGGGTGAACGACAGCTCCAGCCGGATCTCCGGCCGGTAGCGGCTGAAGGCGTTCAGGAATTCCGGCAGGCGGCCGTTGATGGCGAAGTCCATGTAGCCGATGCGCAGCACGCCCACCTCGCCGCCCGCGGTGCGCCGCGCGCTGGTCACCGCCCGCTCCAGCCGCGCCAGCGCCTCTCGGCTTTCCGCAAGGAAGGCCTTGCCCGCCTCGGTGAGCACCACGGTGCGGGTGGTGCGGGCAAACAGCGGCACGCCGACATCCTGCTCCAGATCGCGGATGAGGCGGCTCATGCCCGGCTGGGTCATGTGGGCGCGCTGGGCGGCGCGGCCGAAATGCAGCTCCTCGGCGAGGATCACGAAGCAGCGGACGTGGCGGAGATCGAAGCGCATGCCTATTAATACCACAAAAGATATCAATAGCGCCGAAATTAGAATTTCCCAATCCGACTGACCTCGCCCAATCTTCTCCCTGCGAGCCCGGTGGCAACGGGCACAAAACCATCAGGGATCAAGGACATGGCCTTCGAGGAAGACCTCGACGCAGCGCTGACGCGCGCCTTCGAGCAGGCAACCCAGCTTTACCAGCGCAACGGCTTCCAGCGGCGGGTCGGCTTCGGCCGGCGGCCGGCGCTCATCAATGTGGACCTCGCCAATGCGTGGACCCGCCCGGGCAACCCGTTCACCTGCGAGAAGATCGACGACCAGATCATCCCCGGCGTGCAGGCGCTGCTCGCCGCCTGCCGTCGCAACGGCCATCCGGTGGTTCATGTCACCACCTGCTATCAGGTGACGGACGAAACCAAGGCCGCCACCGACATGGGTCTGTGGCACCACAAGATCCCGATCGAGGTGGTGGATCAGGCCAAGCCCGAGCTGTGGGCCATCGACAGCCGCATCGAGCCGGTGGCGGGCGAGCAGGTGCTCATCAAGAAGCGGGCCTCGGCCTTCCACGGCACCTACCTCGCCGGCTTCCTGCGCGCCAACAACGTGGACACCATCCTCGTCACCGGCGTCACCGCCTCGGCCTGCGTGCGCACCACTTTGTGCGACGGCCTTGCGGAAGGCTTCCGCACCATCGCGGTGAAGGAATGCATCGGTGATCGCGTGCCCGGCGCGGTGGCGTGGAACCTGTTCGACATCGACGCCAAGTTCGCCGACGTGGAACCGCTGGAGCGCTGCATCGCCTATCTCGACGAGGCGGGCGGCAAGTCCAAGGCGGCCGCGTGAGGCCGAAGTACTTCTGAAAAGACCTGCCGGTGGCGCCTCCCGCGCCGCCGGCTTTAAGCGTTCGACTTCAAATCATAATCCAGAGGCGAACATGACCAAGCTCATTACCCAGCTCACCGGCGCCCCCTCCCGCCGTGCCGTCCTTGCCGGCCTCGGCGCGGGCGCCACCGCCCTTGCCATGCCCGGCCTCGCCCGCGCGCAGGACAAGACCCTCGTCGTCTCCAACTGGGGCGGCGACTGGAACGAGCGCACCATCAAGTTCGTGGAAGCCCCGCTCGTGGAGAGCCAGGGCATCAAGATCGTCCGCGACCTCGGCATGGAGCCCGAGCGCAAGGCGAAGCTGATCGCCGAGAAGCGGCTGCGCCGCGGCACCATCGACGTCATCCACATCAACGAGGGCGACAGCGTCGAGCTGTACGGGCAGGAGGTGATCGAGAACATCGACTTCTCCAAGGTGCCGAACTACGCGAACGTCGTCCCCGCGCTGAAGTCCAAGCCCTTCTTCGTGCCGTGGCTCTACAGCGGCGTGACCATCATCTACAACAAGGACAAGGTGCCGAACCCGCCCAAGTCCTATGCCGAGCTGTGGGACAAGAAATGGGCTGGCAAGATCGGCCTCACCAACCAGCTCTATTTCAACTACATCATGATGGCTGGCCTGATTAAGGGCGGCAACGTCACCAATACCGAGGAAGGCAAGGCCCGCCTCATCGAGCTGAAGGAACTCACCCAGCCGCGCATCTACGCCGCGCACCAGCAGCTCGGCGCCGGCCTCGTCAATGGGGAGGTGGACATCGCGGTGAACTACAAGGCGCGCGGCCTGCAATGGGCCAATGACGGCGCGCCCCTCGCCATCGGCTATCCCTCCGAGGGCGCCATCGCCGTGATGTTCGGCGCCGCCCTGCCGAAGAAGGCGCCGAGCCCGGATTTGTCCTACATCTATTTCAACGCCATGCTGGACCCCAAGGCCATGGCCGGCCTTGCCGGCGCGAGCTTCTACGCCCCGGCCAACGGCAAGGCGGAGCTTTCGCCCGAACTCAAGGCGAAGGTGGACTTCACCGCCGCCGAGGCCGCCGCACTGAAGTTCCCCGATTACGCGCACGTAGCCAAGAATACGGCGGAATGGCTGGAGTGGTGGAACAAGAACATCGCCCGCTGAGCGAGGCCCCCATGACCTCCTCCGCAAGCTCCGGCGCCACCGCGCCGGTGGCAACAACGTCTCCGCCCGCACCGCGCGGGCGGGAGGGGCGGCGGCTCGCCCCCGCCTACGGCCTCACGGCGCCGGCCACGATCTTCGTGCTGGTCGCGCTGATGGGGCCTCTGGCGCTCATGTTCCGCTATTCGCTGAACCGGTTCGTGCCGGGGCAGATGATGGTGGAGGCGCTGACGCTGGACAACTACGCCCGCTTCTTCGCCGACAGCTTCTATCAGGAGGTGCTGGGCACCACGCTGTGGATCTCCGCCCTCTCCACCCTGCTGTGCCTCGTGGCGGGCTTCCCGGTCGCCTATTTCCTGGTGCGGCAGGCCAGCGACAAGTGGAAGGGGCGGCTGCTCCTGCTCATCGTGCTGCCCCTCCTGATGGGCAATGCGGTGCGGACGGCGGCGTGGATGGTCATCCTCGGCGACAAGGGGCTGTTCAACGCCGTGGTCGGTGCCGTCGGCCTCTCGCCGGTGAAGCTCATGTACACGCCCACCGCCGTGGTCATCGGCCTCGTCTCGGTGCTCTTGCCCTTCATGATCGTCACGCTCCAGAGCGTCATCGAGGGCATCGACGCGAACCTTGAGTCCGCCGCCCAGTCGCTGGGCGCCTCCCACCTCACGGTGCTGTGGCGCGTGGTGCTGCCGCTCGCTCTGCCCGGCATCCTCGCCGGGACGATGCTCTGCTTCATCCTCTCCATGAACGCCTATGCGACGCCCGTCCTCATCGGCGGGCCGAGCTTCCACATGATGGCGCCCACCGTCTACCAGCAGGTGGCGAAAGCCATGAACTGGCCGTTCGGCGCGGCGCTCGCCTTCGTGCTGATGGCGGTGACTTTGGTGCTCACCACCACCGCCAACGTCCTGGTGCAGCGCCGTTACCGGCGCTGGAGCGAGTGAGGAACCGATGGGACTTCTCGCCGTCAACCGCATCTATGCCGCCATCACCGCCCTCGTGCTCGCCTTCGTGGTGCTGCCGCTGGGCGCGGTGATCTGGGTCAGCTTCTTCGCCAACCGCATCCTGTCCTTCCCGGCGACGGGCTACACGCTGGACTGGTACGCGCGCGCCTGGCAGCTCGACTCCTTCCGCAACGGCTTCATCACCAGCGTCGAGACGGCGCTGGTGGCGGTGGCCCTCTCGCTGGCGCTCGGCGTGCCGGCGAGCCTCGCGCTGGTGCGCTACCGCTTCCCCGGGCGCGATGCCATCCAGACGCTTCTGCTCTCGCCCATGGTGGTGCCGGGCATCGTCGGGGGCGCCGCGCTGTTCATGGCCTTCATCGAGCTGGAGATCCTGCTGGACGTGGACATTTCCGGCACCCTGCCGGGCCTGTTCGTCGCCCACGGCCTCATCGCCTTGCCGTGGACCGTGCGGCTCGTCACCGCCTCACTGGTGGGCATGAGCCCGTCCTATGAGGAAGCGGCGCAATCGCTGGGGGCGGGGCGGCTCACCACCTTCTTCCGGGTGACGCTGCCCATCATCAAGCCGGGTATCGTGGCGGCGGCGCTCTTCTCCTTCGTCATCTCCTTCATCGATCTGGAGAAATCGATCTTCCTCGTGGGGCCGGGGCGCACCACGCTGCAGATCGCGCTCGTCTCCTATCTCGAATGGAACCTGGATTCGACGGTGGCGGCGGTGGCCACCGTGCAGATCCTCATCATCGGCGTGCTGCTCCTCGTGTCGGATCGCTACGCCCGCCTCTCCCGCGCCTTCTGAGGAGCGTGCTCATGTCCGATGTCGTGCTGCAATCCATCGTCAAGCGCTACGACGCCATGACCGCCGTGGACCATGTCTCCCTCACCATCGGCGAGGGCGAACTCGTCGCGCTGCTCGGCCCCTCCGGCTGCGGCAAGACCACGACGCTGCGCATGGTGGGCGGCTTCATCCCGGTCACCGAGGGACGCATCCTCGTGGGCGGGCGCGACCTCACCCACCTGCCGCCGAACAAGCGCAACATGGGCTTCGGCTTCCAGAACTATGCTTTGTTTCCGCACATGAGCGTGGCCGAAAACGTCGCCTTCGGGCTTCAGATGCGCAAGCTCCCCAAGGCGGAGATCTCGGCGAAGGTAAAGACGGCCCTCGACCGGGTGAAGCTCTCCCACCTCGCCGAGCGCCTGCCCAAGCAGCTCTCCGGCGGCCAGCAGCAGCGCGTGGCGCTGGCCCGCGCCCTGGTGATCGAGCCGGACGTGCTGCTGCTGGACGAGCCGCTCTCCAATCTCGACGCCCAGCTGCGCCACGAGATGAAGACGGAGATCCGCACCCTGCAGCAGCAGCTCGGCATCACCACCATCTTCGTCACCCATGATCAGGACGAGGCACTGTCGGTGGCTGATCGCGTAGTGCTCATGCGCAATGGCAGGATCGAGCAGCAGGGCTCGCCGGACGACCTCTTTGGCCGCCCCGCCTCGCGCTTCGCCGCCGAGTTCATGGGCGTGACGAACCTGCTGTCCGGCGAACTCGCCGGTGTCGGCCGCTTCCGGCTGGCGAGCGGCGAGGAAGTGCGTGTCGATCCGGCGGGCCTCTCCGGCGACCTCTCCCTCGCCGTGCGGCCGGAGCGGCTGGTGCTGGACGGCGCGGAGGAGGACCACAACGCCCTTCCCGCCGTGGTGGAGCTCGCGACCTATCGCGGCCTCGTCATCGACTATCGCGTGGCCACCGCCTCCGGCCTCGCCCTCATCGCCCGCCGCCCCTCACCCGCCGTCGGCGGCCCCGCCCCGCTCAAGCCCGGCCAGCCCGTGCGCGTCTCCTGGCACCCAAACGCCGGAACGCTGGTGGCCGCCTGAGCCATCCTGAATTTCGTTTCCAATAAAGGGGAAAACCCGGTGTCCGACCTTCACGACAAGCTCATCGTCATCGACGGGCTCATCATCTCCGACTTCTCCCGTCCCGTCTTCGAGGACATGCGCAAGGGTGGCCTCACCGCCGCCAACTGCACCTGCTCCATCTGGGACAACTTCACCGAGACGATGCGCAACATCGCCCGGTGGAAGAAGGATTTCGCGGCGAATGCGGACCTCATCTCGCAGGTCTACACCACCGCCGACATCCTGAGAGCGAAAGAGGAGGGCAAGACCGGCATCATCCTCGGCTGGCAGAACACCACCGCCATCGAGGACCACCTGGAATATCTCGAGCTGTTCCACGAGCTGGGCGTGCGCATCATCCAGATGACCTACAACACCCAGAACTGGGTGGGCTCCGGCTGCTACGAGGGCCGCGACAGCGGCCTCTCCGACTTCGGCCGCGACGTGGTGGCGGAGATGAACCGCCTCGGCATCCTGTGCGACCTCTCCCACGTCGGCCCGAAGACCTCGGAAGACACCATCCTCGCCTCCAAACAGCGCGTCGCCTATTCCCACTGCCTGCCGGCCGGCCTCAAGGCCCACCCGCGCAACAAGACCGACGAGCAGCTGCGCTTCATCGCCGACAAGGGCGGCTTCATCGGCGTCACCATGTTCCCGCCCTTCCTGAAGAAGGGGCCGGCCTCCACCGTGGCGGACTATGTGGAGGCGATGGAATATGTCATCGACATCGCCGGCGAGGACATGGTGGGCGTGGGCACCGACTTCACCCAGGGCTATGGCAAGCCCTTCTTCGACTGGATCACCCACGACAAGGGCAATGGCCGCAAGCTCACCGACTTCGGCGAGGTCATCAATCCCGAGGGCTTCCGCGTGATCGGCGACTTCCCCAACCTCACGGCGGCGATGGAGAAGCGGGGCTGGTCCACGGGGCGCATCGAGAAGGTGATGGGTGGAAACTGGCTGCAATTGCTGAAGGATGTGTGGGGGAAGTGAGTCGCCGCACCCTAGCGAGGCCCTGATGGCGAAGCCTGAAATCGAGATCGACGTGGACCCCGAGACCGGCCGCTGGTTCGTGGACAAGATGCCCATGATCCTGGTGCCGCAGCACTTCTACAACAACAACCACTTCGCCATCGAGGCGGCGCTGGGGGCGGAGGCGTTCGACGCGACGCTCGCGCCCGCCGGCCGGCTCTCGGCCTTCGTGTGGTGCGAGCGGCAGGCGCAGGTCTATGGCCTCGCCGGCACCGACGTGTTCGCGCACTACATGAAACGGCTGTCGCAGCGCGGCTGGGGGCGCTTCTCCATCCTCGCGCTGGACCCGGTGGCAGGGACGGGGACGATCCGGCTGGATCACTCCTCCTTCGTCACCGAGGCGACCAAGGGCGCGGGCCGCAAGCTCTGCTACATGTTCGTGCCGTGGCTGGCCGGAGCGCTGGAGTTCGTCTGCGAGCAGGCGGGCGCGCCGCGCCGGCTTCAGGCCCGCGAGGTGCAATGCGCCGCCGAGGGCTTCGACCACTGCCTGTTCGAGGTGGCTCCCGCCGCAGATTGAGCACCAGCCACGACGCCGGACGCAAAAAAGCCGGGCGACCTCGCGGCCGCCCGGCTTTTTCTTGGAATGCTCAGTAGTTGATGGTGGTGCGCACACCGAACACGGCGGCATTCTTCACCAGCGAGATGCCGAGGGGATCGTTCGGGTTCAGCACGCCGCCGCCGGGGTTCCAGATGTACTGGAAGTCGGGCTGGATGGTCCAACCGGGCATCACCTGCGCCGAATAGGTCACTTCAAGCACCGTCTCGCTGCTGCGGATGGGATAGTAAGACCCGTTGTAGAGCGCGGTGTAGAGGTCGGCCTGCTGGGCCGCGTTGGTCACCCGCGCATTGCCGAAGGCGACGCCGAACGAGTCGTCCTCGCGGCCCGGGACGAGGCCCTTGAAGGTGATGCCGCCATCCCAGTAGAAGCCGAGCTGGTTCTGCTCGCTGGGGGCCGCCGTCACGCGCCCGAAGACGCTGATGCCCTTGTCCTTGGTGCCGGGCTTGCGCCAGATCATCTGGTCGATGATGGCGTAGAAGGCGTAGTCACCCTGGATCTGGTTGGGGAGGCCGATGGAAGCGGGGCTCGCCAGCGGCACGCCGAAGATGTCGTAGACTTGGCTGTTGAACGAATTGGAATTGTACCAGCCACCCACCTTCACGGTGCCGGGCAGCCAGGCGGCGTTCTCCGCCTTGTTGTAGCTGTAGGCCACTTCGCCGATCACGAACACGCCCTGATCGACGATGAAGTTCAGGCCGTACTTGTTCTCTTCCTGAGGGTCGCCGCAGCAGGGCGCGGGGTTGCCGTTGAAGAGGCCGACGAGAACGGTCCACTCGTCGTTCGGCACCCACTTCACGCGCACGCCGGGGGTGGCGAGGGGATAGGCGGGGCCGCCGCTCGGCAGATCGGCGGCAAACAGAGCCGGCCAGCCGAACGTCGAATTCAGGAACAGCGAGCCGTTGTCCGAGATGGCGAATTCCGAATCGGCGGAGAGCTGGCCGAAGCGGATGGAGGACTTTCCGTCGCCGAACGCCTGCTCGATGTAGAGCTCGAACAGGCGGGTGGTGGAGAGGGCGTCCACGTTGCTGACGCCCATGATGTTGCCGAGATACTGGCCGGAGAAGCCCGAGCCCTGGATCTGCAGCACGCTGGCGTGGAAGGTCGCGCCCTTCCAGTTGAACAGCTTGTCGAGGTCCGCATCGAGAGAGAACTGGAAGCGGCCGTTGTAGGCGGTGCCGGTGCCGAGGCCGCCCTCGGTGTTGCGCCAGAGTTCGCCGATATAGTTCACGCCGATCTTGATGCCCGCTTCGGCGAGCTTGGGACGGTAGCCGCCCCAGTCGCCCAGCCAGCCGAGCTGCGGGGCGATGGAGGGCTCTGCCTCCTCCTCGGCGGGAGCGGCTGCGGCCGGCGCCTTGGTCGCCACGTCGGCCGCGTGCGCGGTGCCGAGCAGGGGTGCGCCCAGCAGCGCACCGGCGGCGACGCCGGCGAGGAGATAGCGGGCAAGGAGGGTCCGCGTACCCGGAAGGTCCCCGCGGCTGCCGCGGGCGGCGGTCCGAAACACGGTGTCCAGCATCTTAAATTCCCCCATCGGCAGAAGGAGCGCAGCAGAAGGCCCGAACTGCCCTACCGCGCCGGCGCGACTACCATGTTACAGCGCGGCCTTCCGCAAGGCTGAAAAAGACCCGCAAATCGCCGCTAACGAGGCCGGATTGGGGGCGAGTGGCCATGCTTTGTCAATCAGGTCGGCCCCCTTATTGATATAGAATATCTCTAAACTGGCGGTATGGAGATGACGGGAACTTTTGCCAACCTACGGAATTCATACCGCGATATCCGATAGTTAGATCGCCCGCCCCGGTTACCGCCACCCTCCGCGACCAGCCGGACGGGCCAATGGGCCATGATGGTTCGCTGGCCGATGTGGTAACTATGCAACGCGCCGCGACGGCGACCGGGACGGGAGCGACACACTGGGCGCCATGACCGACGCCAAATTGACCGACGCCACATTCCTTCTGCTCATCAATGGCGCGATCGGCCTGACATTCGCAGCGGCGTTCCTTGGAACCACCTGGCGCTCGTCGGTGGAGCTGGGGCGCTGGTGCGCCACGGCCTTCGTCTGCGCCGCCGCCACCGTCCTCATCGAGGCGCTGGCGCGGGACATCCCCTCGGTCAGGCTCGCCTCGACCCTCTCGTTCGGATCGCTCATGGCGGCGCTGTCCCTGATCGCGGCGGGGCTGCGGCGCCACTACCGACCTGATTCGCACCTCGGCTGGCTCGGCGCGGCGGCGCTCCTCGCGGTGGTCTTCACGGCGCTTGCGGGCGTCGACCTGCCGCGCGGAGGCTGGGCGCAGGCGCTGACCTATCAACTGCCCTTCGCGGCCATCCTCGCGTTCGCCGCCGGCACCGTGCTGCGGCACGCGCCCGGGCGGGCGGTGGATCTTGTCCTCGCCGGCGTGCTGGGGCTCTGCGCTCTGCAGTTCGCAGCGAAGGCGGTGCTCATTCCCCTCGAAGGTGCCGACAACGGGGTGCGGGACTATCTGACGAGCGCCTATGCCCGTTATTCGCAGACAGCCGGCAGCATCCTGTCGCTCATGCTCGGCGTGGCGCTGCTCGCGCTCGTCGTGAGGGAGGTCATCGCCGAGGCCACCGGACGGCTGGAGCGGGACGGCCTCTCCGGTGTCCTCACGCGCACGGCCTTCCTCGAACGCGCGGAGCGCCTCGCGGAAGCCGCGCCGCCGGGCACCCGCATCGGCCTGCTGCTCTGCGACCTCGATCATTTCAAGGCGATCAACGACAGGTTCGGGCACCCGGCCGGCGACGAGGTGATCCGGCGGTTCGGCGCGCTGCTCGCAGCCTGCGCGCGCCAGGGGGATCTATGCGGCCGCATCGGCGGCGAGGAATTCTGCCTGCTGATGCCCGCCGCCGATGTCGAGGCCCTCGCCCGCATCGCCGCCGCGCTGAGAACCGGGGCGGAGCAGATGCGCTTCGCCTGGCTGCCGGAGGAGCGGCGCATCACGGCCAGCCTCGGCGGCACGCTGATCGCCCCCGGCGAGCCCCTCGCCTCCGCCATCCGCCGCGCCGACATCGCCCTCTACCAGGCCAAGGCGGACGGCCGAAACCGCTACCGGATGGCGGACCGCCCGGAAGCCGCCTGAGCGCCCTCCCCCAGCGCCGCCGCGCGCGCGAGCAGCCGCTTGGCGGAGAGATAGAACGGCACCTCGATGATGAAATCTCCCAGCCGCGCCCGGTCCTGACCGGCGGCGCGGGCCGCTTCGAAGGCTGCGACGATCTCCCCCGCCTCGGCGACAGCGGCGGCGGAAGGGGTCATCACCGTGTTGATGAGCGCGATGTGGCCGGGCTCCACGGCGCTCTTGGCGCTGTAGCCCAGCGCCCGGCCGGCGCGGGCATCGGCCTCGCAGCCTTCGGGATCGGCAAAGGTGTAGGGGCAGTCGATGGAGAGCACCTTCGCCGCCCGTGCTTCCAGATGCAGGCGCTGGCGGGCATAGGCCAGCTCCACGGCCGCCCGGCTGCGCGGCGCGTCGAGGTCTTCCGCAAGATCCTCGGTGGAGCACAAAACGGCCGTCACGCGCGGGCTGGCGGTGGCGATGGCATAGGTCTGCATGATGCCGCGCGCGGTCTCGATGTTGGGCACGATCTCGATGGCGCCGGGCGGCAGGCCGAGCCGCGCCTCGTGGCGGCTGATCTCCGCATCCAGCGCCATGACCTGCTCGGGCTCGGCGATCTTGGGCAGGTGTATGGCGTCCGGTCGCCCCGCGATCACGCCCGCGAGGTCGGCGAGGCCGTCGCCCTCCAACGGATTGATGCGCACGCAGGCCACGATGCCCGCCGCGCGCCATGCCGCCATCACCTCCGCAGACAGGGACCGCGCCGCGGCCCGAAGCTCTCGCGGCGTGAAGTCCTCCAGTTCCTGGATCAGCGCATCCGCGCCGCAGGACATCGCGGCCATCAGTGCACTCTTGTCGCCACCGGGCGCGAACAGCCAGCTGCGCCGGAGCGCCGGCGGCCGGCGCGTGCTGTCCTGCCGTGCGGTGGTCTTCTGTTCTGTCGCCGACATGGATCTTCCTCTCCCGAGGCGGCGAGATGAGCCGGAACGCGGCCGGCGCACAAGAGCGCGCGCGGTGGGCTTTGGGCCGCGTCACGTCCCCGGATGGGCGCCGCGGAGCTTTTCGGCGAGGAAATCCACGAAGACGCGCACGCGGGCCGGCGTGTTGGCGCCCCCCACGAACACCGCGTGGATGCTTTCCTTGTCCTGCGGGTTGAACGCTTCGAGCAGCGGCACCAGCGCGCCGCTGGCGAATTCGCCGCGCGCATTGGCTTCATCGATGTGGAAATTGCCGACGCGGGTGATGCCCACGCCCTGCGCGGCGAGCTGCACCAGCGTCTCGCCGTTGTTGGCGGTGATGTTGCCCTTCACCTCCAGCATGAAGTCGCGCCCGTCCTCGCGGAACGGCCAGCCGGGCTCGATGCGGCGGAAGCTGAAATCGAGGCAGTTGTGATGGGCGAGGTCGGCCGGCACGCGGGGCGTGCCGTGGCGGGCGAGATAGGCCGGCGCGGCGATGACGGTGCGACCCGTCTCGCCGAGGCGGCGGGCGGTCAGCGGGCTGTCGGCGAGGGGGCCGAAGCGGATGGCCACGTCCACCCGCCCGCCGAGCACGTCGGCGATCTCGTCGCTCAGCTCCATCTCCACCTCGATATCCGGATAGCGGGCCACGAATTCGCCGAGCAGCGGCACAATAACGAGGCGACCATGGGCCATGGAGGCGCTGACGCGGATGCGCCCGCGCGGATTGGCGCGGTCGGCCAGCGCCGCCTCCGTCTCGTCTATATCCGCAAGGATGCGCCGGGCGGCGCGGGCATAGGCCTCGCCTTCCGCCGTGAGGCGCAGCTGCCGGGTGGTCCGCACCATCAGGCGCACGCCGAGCCGCGCCTCGATGCGGGCCAGGATGCGGCTCACCGCCGAGGGGGTGAGGCCCAGCTCGCGGGCCGCCCCGGAGAGGCTTCCCGCGCACGCGACCTTGAGGAAGGCGGCCATCTCTCCGGTCCGGTCGGGGCGGTCCATTCGTGACTCCGGCGCACAGATGCTGGTCTCGGATGCTCTCTATTGCTGCACTGCAATGTCAACCATATTCCGGGACAACACGATCTGCCCCGGAGTTCCTCCCATGAAGATCAACCTGCCGCTGGTGGCGCTTGCCATCGGCGCCTTCGGCATCGGCGTCACAGAATTCTCCCCCATGGGGATGCTGCCGATCATCGCCATGGACCTCGGCGTCTCCATCCCCGCCGCCGGCCTGCTGGTGAGCGCCTATGCCTTCGGCGTTCTGGTCACCGCACCCATCATGACGCTGGCCTTCGCCAGCATGCCCCGCCGCCGGCTGCTGGTGCTCTCCATGGGCATCTTCACCGTGGGCAACCTCATCTCCGCCTTCGCCGACGGCTACTGGATGCTGCTCGCCGGCCGCATCGTCACCTCGTTCAACCACGGCGCCTTCTTCGGCGTCGGAGCGGTGGTGGCGGCGAGCGTGGTGCCGGCGCATAAGCGCGCCGGGGCGGTCGCCGCCATGTTCTCGGGCCTCACCATCGCCACCATCGGCGGCGTGCCGCTCGCGGCGTGGGTGGGCGAGGCCATCGGCTGGCGCGCGGCTTTCTTCGGCATCGCCGTCATCGGTGCCGTCGCCATGGTGGCGGTGCGCCTCTCCCTTCCTCCGCTCGAAGTTCAGGGCGAGAGCGACATGCGCTCGGAACTCAAGGTGCTCATGCGCGGCCCGGTGCTCGCCGCCCTGTTGCTGACGGTGGTCAGCTCCAGCGCCATGTTCACGGTCTTCACCTATATCGCGCCGATCCTGCAGGTGGAGACCGGCGCCGCCTCCGGCTTCGTCACCGCCATGCTGGTGGTCTACGGGCTGGGGCTCGCGCTGGGCAACTGGCTGGGCGGGCGCTTCGCCGACCGCTCGCTGGATGGCACGCTCATCGGCTCGCTGACGGCGGTGGCGGTGCTCCTCGTGCTGTTCGTGCCGGGCATGCACTCGCATGTCGCCACGGTGCCGCTGGTCTTCCTCTGGGGCATCGCCAGTTTCGCCCTCGTGCCGCCGTTGCAGATGCGCGTGGTGCACGAGGCGGCCGAAGCGCCGCATCTGGCCTCGGCCATGAACATCGGCGCCTTCAACCTCGGCAACGCGCTGGGCGCGGCGCTGGGCGGCGCGGTGATCGATGCCGGCCTCGGCTATCCCGCCGTCTCCCTCGCCGGCGCTGGCACCGCCCTCGCGGGCCTCGCCTTCACCCTGCTGCTGCGGCGTGGCCGCCGAGGGCTGGAAGCCGCGCCCGCCCGGGGCTGAAGACCAAGGGATGGCTGCTACGGAAGCGGCCATCCATTCCCCAGCGGAAAAGACCGGCGCCGGATTGGTCCGCTGCGCACGGAAGGGACGCGCCCCCTCCGTATCATCCCGAGGGGGACCGGCGTGGCCGTGGAAATGCCTTAGTGCAGCGCATGGTGGTGCCGTGCGCCCTCTGGCGCGCCACTTCCCCGGACGGTCGATGCGCGTTCTCATTCTCGAAGACAATTCCCGCCTGCGGGCGCTGACCGCCGGAGCCCTGCGCGCCGCCGGCTTCGCCACCGACGCCTTCGAGACCCTCGCCGATGCCCGTGCGGCCGCCGAGACCACCGCCTATGACTGCATCGTGCTCGACCTCGGCCTGCCCGACGGCGACGGCATGGACCTGCTGGAAGCGCTGCGCCGGCGCGGCTCCTCGACACCGGTACTGCTGCTGACGGCGCGCGACGACAAGGCCTCCGTGGTGCAGGGCCTCAACCGGGGCGCCGACGACTATCTGCGCAAGCCGTTCGACGTGGACGAGCTGATCGCCCGCATCCGCGCCCTGCTGCGCCGTCCGGGCACCGCCTTCCAGACGGTCCTTGCGGAAGGCAACATCGCCCTCGATCCCTCCGAGCGGCGCGCCGTGGTGGATGGCACGGCCATCGACTTCAGCCGCCGCGAGGTGGGCGCGCTGGAGATGCTGATGCGCTCCTCCGGTCGGGTGGTGCAGAAGTCCGCGCTAGAGGAAGCGCTCTACGGCTATGACGAGGAAGTCAGTGTCAACGCCATCGAGGTGCTGGTCCACCGGCTGCGCAAGAAGCTCTCCGGCGCTGGCGCCAACCGGGAAATTGTGACCCTGCGCGGCATCGGCTATCTGCTGGCGGAGCCGCGGGCATGAGGCAAGAACCGTGAAAATCCTGCCCCGCGACGTGTTCGGCCGGCTGGTGCTGGGCCTCGTGGGGGTGAGCCTCGTTGCCGTCGCTGTCGGCGCGTTCTATCTCTACACGCGCTTCCACAACACCCATTCGCTGTTCTTCGAGGGCACGCTGCAAGCCTTCATCGGCGACATTGCCGACGACATCCATGTCGTCGACGGCAAGCTGACCGCCAATGTCGATGCCACCACCCGCAAACGCATCGCGGACGAATCCGGCCGCTACGTCGTGCTGGATGAAAAGGGCGACATCGTCGCCGCCTCCCCCGGCGTGACGGAGCGCTTCACCTCGTTCCGCACGGTTCGCCCGCTCTATTTCTGGATCCCCCGGCAGGCGGAGGAAGGGGAATATTACGGCCTCTCGACCCGCATCCCGGAAGTGCCCGTCCCGGTCTATGTGCAGCTGATGTTCCCCAAGGGGCACATCATCTTCGAGTCGGTGCTGCACGAATTCATGAAGGACATCGCCTGGATCTGGCTGCCCTTCCTGCTCGCCATTCTCGCGGTCAACGTCATCGTCGTGCGCATCGCCCTCGCCCCCCTCTCGCAGACGGTGGAGGAGGCGCGCGCCATCCAGCCCGGCGGCCCGGCGACGCTCACCGAGAAGGGGCTGCCGGACGATCTTCTGGCACTGGTGCGCACGGTGAACGCGGCCTTTGAGCGGCTGCGGGAGGCCCATCGCCTGCAGGAGGAGTTCGTCGCCGACATGGCGCACGAGCTGCGCACGCCGCTTGCCGTGATGAAGGCCGAGCTTGCGACCATGAAGGACCCGCACGCCCGCATCCTCGAACACGACCTCGGCGCCATGGAGCGTCTGGTGGAGCAGTTGCTCGACCGCGCGCGGGTCGGCCGCTTCAATCTCGAGACAGGCAAGATAGTAGACCTCAGGGAGGTGGCGCGCGAAGCCTGCGCCTTCCTCGCCCCGCGCATCGTTGGCCGGGGCCGGATGATCGAGGTCATCTCGCCGGACGTCCCGGTCCTCGTGGCCGGCGGACGGGACGACGTGTTCCGCGCTGTGCGCAATCTGGTCGAGAACGCCCTGGAGCACACGCCCGACAAGGGGTTGATCTCGGTGGAGATCACCGGCGAACCGGCCATCGTCGTGCGTGACCAGGGACCGGGATTTCCCTCGCAGGTGCTCGACCGCGAGACCCGCCGCAGCGGGCGGGTGCGCAGCGAGCGCCGGGAGGGGGTGGGCCTTGGCCTCTCCATCGTGGAGCGCACCATGATGGCGCACGGTGGCGACCTCACCTTGTCCAACGATCCCGGCCCGGGCGGCCGCGCCATCATGCGCTTTCCCGATGCCGGCTGGCTGCCGGCGGCCTGACCGCTCACGCAGCCCGTGCGACGGCGACCAGCCCCTCGACCCCGAACGGCAACCGGTGGGCGACGACGCGGATATCCGCATCGCGGAATCCGCCTTCGACGAGGAGGCGCCGCAGCCCGGCCGCGTCATAGGTCCGGTGGGTATCCGCGCCGGCGAACGGCCAGCGCGCCATGGTCGATCGGTCCGTCACGTAGAGCACCGCGCGCCCGCCGGGCTTCAGCACCCGCCGGATCTCGGACGCCGCGGCGCCCCCCGCATCGAAGAAATAGGCGACATTGACGGCGAGCACCCCGTCGAAGCTCGCACCGGCCCACGGCAGAGCGCGGAAGTCCCCCTCCCTCAACTCCACCTGACCGCCCGCGACGGCGCCGCGATTGCGAGACGCCGCCAGCCGGAGCATGGCTGGCGAGCCCTCGATGCCGGCCACATGGCCACCCGGCACGCACTCCGCCAAGGCCGCGATGCCGGCACCGGGCCCGAAGCCGATTTCCAGCACACGGTCCCGCTGCGCGGGGCGAAGGGCCCCGATGGCCAGCCGGTAAGGCGCGCGATTGGCGAGCGACATCGCTCGCCCCACCAGCACGCCCCCTCCCCCCTCGGGGTGGGCGAGCTGGTGGCCGAGCCAGTGCCACAGGGGGGCGACGCCCGCGGAGGCGATGTTCGCCATCAGTGCTTCGCCTTGATCTGTTCGAGCTTCTCGGTGATGACCAGCCGGCGGTTCTCGTCCCACACCTTCCGGTCCGCGCGCACGGGAATGGCGAGCGCGTGGATGAAGGCCTCGCGGGCCTTCCCATACTCGCCCTGGGTCATCAGGAAATCGCCGTAGAAATACCAGGCGTCGAGCCCGTCCGGCGCGCTCCTGGTGGCCTGCTCCAGCAGCGCCCGCGCCTTCGCCTTGTCGCCGAACGCTACGGGAAACCCCGGCACCCGGTAGTAGAGCACGCCGAGGCTGGTGGGCGCGCCGGCATCGAGCACGGTCGGGTTCATCTTGTAGGCCTTCTCCAGCGTGTCGCGGGCGCGGGAGGCGAGCGACAGCGCCGAGATGGGATTGACCAGGGAGGCGCGCTCGCTGGTGACGATGCCGTCCCAGATCAGCACTTCCACCCGGTCGGGATATTTGGCGGCGAGGCTGTCGGCATCGGCGCCGAGGGCGGTCATCTCGTCGGTCTGCTTGGCGCCTTCGGGCACGGTGAACTTGATGGTCTCCCATCGGGTCTGGATCTGCTTCACCTGCCCGAGCACGGGGTCGTCGGCGGGGGTGGAAGCGGCGGGGGCCGCATGGGCGGAAACGGCGAAAGTGGCGGAGAGGAGAGCGCCGAGGAAGAGGGTTGCGCGCATGGTGATGTCCTTGGTGTGCAATGCGTGGATGTGATCCGTCGGCTCAGGTGCCGGAGCGCGCGAGGGACCGGTCGATCAGCTTCGGGAACAGGCGCTGGAGCAGCACGAACAGGCGCTCGGGTCCGGCGGGATAGACGGCATCGCGGCCCGCATCCACCGCCCGCCAGATGTGGGCGGCGACCTTCTCCGGCGTATCGAGGCGCATACCGGTTCTGGCGATAAGGTCACTGAAGGCCGCCGCCGCATCGGTCTGCGTCGCCCGCGGCGCCGCGTAGGTGACGGCAATGCCGCGCCCCTTCCATTCCCGCCGCAGCGCACTGGAATAGCCGCGCAGGGCGAACTTGGAGGCGGAATAGGCGGCAAAGCCGGGATAGGCGATGTCGCCAAACACCGAGCCCACGTTCACCACCCGCGACGGCCGGGCCGCGGCCAGCAGCGGGGCGAGGTCCCGCGTCAGCGCCATGGGGGCGATGACGTTGGTGCGGAACAGGTTTTCCAGCACCGCGTCGGCCATCTCCTCCATATCGCCGCCATCCACGCGGCCGGCATTGTTGAACAGGAGGTCGAGCCGGCCCCAGGCCTGCTTCAATCCGGCGGCGATGCGGGCGCGGTCCTCCGCGCGGGTGAGATCGGCCGGGATGACGATGGGGCGGGCGGAGGGCGGCAGCGCTGCCGCCGTCTCCTCCAGCGCCGCCGCGCGACGGCCGCACACCGCCACGAACATGCCGCGCCGGCCAGCCTCCAGCGCCAGCGCCCGGCCGATGCCGGAGCCGCCGCCGGTGACGAGCACGCACTTCACCTCGCGCGGCAATCCCGTGCGGGGCGCGCCCTGGCCCGACATGTCCTCACGCCGCATGGCTCAGCTCCGCGCGGGCGCCGAGATCCCGGAAGATGTCGCCGTAGAGGCGATAGAACATCCTGGAATGGTCGATGATGATGTCCTGAACGGCCGTGTCCTCGATGCCGTCCACCAGCGCGCGGAAGAAGGCCACGTGCGCCTGATCGAGGCTGCCGTGGGAGGTGAGGTAGGAGAAGCCGGCGCCGCCCGCGCTCCCGAACGTCTTGGCCAGCGTCGCCGCGAGTTGGTCGGCGAGCAGCACCGACATGCCCTCCAGCACGTGCACGCTGCCGAGCATGGCATAGGGGCTCACATGCTCGATGGCATAATAGGTGAAGCCCACCATCACGCGGCAGGCCTGCCCCGGCTGGCCGGTGCGCACCGCCTCGGCATCGCCGCCCATGGCGCGGATGTCGTCGAGGATCCATTTCTCGTGCCCGCGCTCCTCCTCCATGTATTCGAGGAGGGCTGCCTGATAGCGCTCGTCCGTGGCGCGGGAGGCCGCCAGCGCCAGCAGCGGGAAGGTGTGCTTCACGTGGTGGTAGGCCTCGGTCAGGAAGGCCAGATAGAGTTCGCGCGTGCCGCCCGTGCGGGGCGCGTTGGCGACGAGGGGAATGGCGAGGAAGCTCTCGCGCGCCGCCGCGGTCTCGCGGGTCAGGCGTTCATGGAAGCTCATGGCCGATGCCTTTCTGATGATGGCCGGGAAGGGAGTGTCAGAGGGCCGCGGCGACATCGGCGGCGAGCAGATCGCGCGCCACGCGACGGCGGATGCGGCCGTTGTCAGTGAACAGGCCGGCGGCCTTGGCGGGGACCATCTCGATGACGCGCACACGGGCCGGCCGCGCATAGGGCGGCAGCCCGGAGCAGGCGGCGGCGATGCGCGCCTCCACCGCCGCGCGGCCCGCATGGGCGAACCATTCGGCGGCGGGAGGAACCGGCACCACGAGGGCTGCGAGGCCGTCCGGGTCCGCCGCGACGGCGCAGGCGGCGATGTAGGGATCGGACAGGAGCGCCGTCTCCACCCATTCGGGACTGACGTTGCGCCCCAGCGGCGTGACGATGAGATTGTCCTTGCGGCCGGAGACCGTGAGCCGGCCGTCCGCGTCCAGCGCCACCAGATCGCCCGTCGGCCATGGCCGGAGGGCGGGCGCACCGCGCAGATAGCCGTCCGTGACGCACGGCCCGTCCACGTGCAGCTCCCCATCGACGACGGTGAGGGTCAGGCCCGGCAGCGGCTCGCCCACGGTGCCGGCCACGCGCCGGCCCGGCCGGTTCACCGCCACCACCGAGCAGCATTCGGACAGGCCGTAGCCTTCGTGCACGGGAATGCCGAGGTTCCACGCGGCCTCCGCCACCTGGGGCGGCACGGCGGCGCCGCCGACGGCGACGAAGCGCAGGCTGTCCGGGGCGCGGGCCCGCGCGGCGGCAAGCTCCACCACCCAGAGGCGGAGCAGTTCCGGCACCAGCACGCCGGTGGTCGGCCGATGGCGGGCGAAGGCCTCGGCGATGCCGGTGACCGCGCCGCGGCCGATCCGCTCCGAGACCGCGGTGTCGAAATGCACGCGGCCACCCACGAGGGCCGGGATAAACAGAGCGCAGATGCTCTCCAGCAACAGGGAAAGCGGAAGCACGGAGAGATAGGTATCGTCCTCCCGCGCGCCGATGGCTTCCGCCAGCGCGGCGGCGGACCACCCCACCTGCCCGCTCTCGTGCCGCACGCCCTTGGGCTGGCCGGTGCTGCCGGAGGTGTAGATGAGCGTGCCATAGCCCGCGCGGAAGGCCGGCGTGGCGCCGGGCGCGCCGGTCACGGTGACCGCCTGGCGGGCGACACCTTCAGGCACGGCCCCCTCCCCGCCCGGCGCGACGAGGATCAGCTCGATGCCCGCATCGCGCACCACATGGGCGATCTGGGCCGGGCTGAAGAAGCCGGGCAGCGGAACGGCGATGCGCCCCGAAGCCACCAATGCAAGCTGAGCCACGGCATAGGCCCGCCCGTTCGGCAGGAGCAGCCCGACCACCCGCGCGGCAGTCGGAAGCCCGGCGACGAGGCGCGCCGCATCGGCCAGCAACCCGGCGCGGGTGATGGCGCCATCCGGATCGGTGAAGGCGACGCGGTCCGGTGCCCGGCGGGCGTGGCCCGCCACGGCCTCAAAGAATGTCTGCATGGTGCAGCACCCGGCCGGCGTCTGACGGAATGCAGACGGAAGCCGTCTGCGCCCGGCGATAGGCGGCGAGCATGTCCACGCCGCACACGCCGAAGACCTTCGGCTCGGTCTCGTAATAGCGCCCCCAGACCTCGGGATGGGCGACGCGGGCGGGATCGGCATCGCCGAGATAGATCGGCGACAGGCCGCGCCGCCGCACCAGAAGGCTCAGGCGGCGCGTGAGGGTAAAGAAGCACCAGGACAGGCCGTTGGCGCCACCGAAGGCCACGATATCGGCGATGAACGGCACGAGGTCGTGCGGTGCGCCGCTGGCCAGCGTCGTCACCTCATAGACGTCCGAGCGCCGCGGCTTGCGGCCGGTGGCGTGGGAGAGTGCGGCTTCCACCGGCCCGTCCAGATAAAGCTCGGAGAAGAAGCCGTCTTCGGCGAGGCGCAGGCCGGCGGCACACAGGATATCGCCCGCTGCGTTCCGTCGGCACAAGAGGCGCTCGGCAAACGCGCCGACGTGAGCGCCGTACTCGCGGGCATAGACCGATCGGATGAAAGCTTCGACCTCGGCGCGCTCGGCGTCGCCGGGTTCAACAATATGTGCAGATCCCATGTCCGCTTGTCCGTCCGCTTGTGCGTTGAATGCTCTGTCACGGACGTTGCAAGGCTGAGCTTACGCCTCGCTTACAGGCGAGCGGTCAGGGCGGGGAGAATTTGAGGCGGTTTCGGGGCACCGGAAGGCTCTCGCGCCACGCGACGGGGCCAGCGTCGCGCGGCGAACTTCCGCCGCGCCCGCACCCCAGGTGGCGGATTTCCGCCACCCCCATGCGGACGAGCGTGGAAAACCTTGTTTCATTTCAATGAGTAATGCCAGCCCCGCGCATTCCGCAGGGGTGGCATGCGCGGTGCAAAGGCAGGGGCATCATCCGAACCGGCACCAATGCCGGGCTCCCTGGGAGAAACGCCGTGCTGAAACGACTTCGCATCACCGCCACCCTTGTGTCCGCTGTCCTGATGTCCGCTGTCGCGGCGGGGGCGGTCTCGGCGCAGGAGACGGTGCGGGTGGGCAACCTCAAGCTCGCCCATTTCGCCGGTGTCTCCTACATGAAGGAGATCGCGCCGAGCTGCGGCATCAACATCGACCTCAAGCTCTTCCCCAAGGGGCCGGACGTGATGCAGGCGATCCTCGCCGGCGAGCTGGACGTGGGCGCCACCGCCTCCGAGGCCGCCATCTCCGGCCGTGGCAACGGCGCGCCCATCTATATCGTCGGCGGCTTCGCCAGCGGCGGCGCGCGCCTTCTGGCGACCCCCGACAGCGGCATCAAGTCGGTTCCGGACATGAAGGGCAAGCGCGTGGGCGTCACCCGCGGCTCCATCCAGGAGGTGCTGCTGGCCGCTGAACTGGGCAAGAACGGCATGTCCGCCAAGGACATCACCATCGTCTATCTCGGCTACCCCGACCTCAACCAGGCGCTGCTGCAGAAGCAGGTGGACGCCATCATGCAGACCGAGCCGCAGTCGGCGCAGGCCATCGCCCGTGGCTTCGGCGTGGAAGTGCTGAAGCCCTACGACACGCCCATCGGCTCGCCCATCCGCACCCTGGTGATGAGCGAGAAGTTCTACAAGGAACACCCCGAGACGGCGAAGAAGCTGATGGACTGCTTCGTGAAGGCGCAGAAGACCTTCATGAACGACCCCAAGGCCGCCGAGAAGTTCGTGACGCAGGACGTGTTCAAGGGCCAGCTCACCGGCGAGGAATTCCAGGAAGCCCTCGCCAATTCGCCCTACTCCCTCGACATGAGCGCCGACCACATCCAGAAGACCACGGACGTGATGGCCAAGTACGGCGTCGGCAAGATGTCCGCCCCCGCCAAGGCCGAGGACTGGGTGAAGCTCGACCTGCTCAATGCCGCCAAGGCGTCCAACGGCGTCAAGTGAGGGCGGCCCCATGAACATCTCTCGATTCAAGGCGCTCGGCGAGGGGCTTCTCGTGCCCGTCGCCGTGTTGCTCCTCTGGCAGGTGGCCTGCTCCGCGGGCTGGGTGAACCCTATGGTCCTGCCCTCCCCCGCCGCCGTCGCGGCGCGCTGGTGGAGCTATCTTGCTCCACTGGAAGCCTATGATCCGGCAACGGAAAGCTGGATCGCGTGGATCTTCTCCGGCGAGTTGATCCACGATTCCCTCGCCAGCCTGTCGCGGGTGGTCATGGGCTTCGTCGTGGGCGCCGGCCTCGCGCTGCCGCTCGGCCTGTTCATGGGTACGAGCGATTCTATCTATCGCTATGTCAATCCGCTGATGCAGCTGCTGCGGCCCATCCCGCCCATCGCCTACATCCCGCTGTCGATCCTGTGGTTCGGCCTCGGCAACGCGCCGGCGGTGTTCCTCATCGCCATCGGCGCCTTCTTCCCGGTGCTGATGAACACCATCGCCGGCGTGCGTCATGTGGACAGCATCTACATCCGCGCCGCCCGCAGCCTCGGGGCGAGCCGCCTCACCATCTTCCGGCGGGTGATCCTGCCGGCGGCGACGCCCTACATCCTGTCGGGCGCGCGCATCGGCATCGGCACCGCCTTCATCGTGGTGATCGTGGCGGAGATGATCGCGGTCAACAACGGCCTCGGCTTCCGCATCCTGGAGGCGCGCGAATACTTCTGGTCGGACAAAATCATCGCGGGAATGCTGACCATCGGGCTCATCGGCCTCGCCATCGATCTCGCCGTTAGCCGTCTCAACAATCATCTGCTCCGCTGGCATCGCGGCCTGGAATCGTGAGGACCGACATGCCCATCGCAGCTCCCCTCGCGGCCAGCCCCGCCCCCTCCGCCGCCGCGCTCGCGGACGCCGCACGGCCGCACATCGTGGTCTCGGGCGTCGACAAGCGCTTCGTCATTCCAGGCGGCGAGATCGTCGCCCTGAAGGACATCGACCTCACCATCAATGAGGGCGAGTTCGTGTGCCTGCTCGGCCCCTCGGGCTGCGGCAAGTCCACCCTGCTCAACGCCATCGCCGGCTTTTCCGCCCCCACCACCGGCACCATCACGGTGGACGGCCGCGCGGTGAAGGATCCCGGGCCGGATCGGGGCATGGTGTTTCAGGAATACGCCCTGTTCCCGTGGATGACGGTGGCGCAGAACATCGCTTTCGGCCTTGAGATCAAGGGCATGAGCCGCGCCCAGATCGAGCCCAAGGTGAACGAGCTGCTCGCCATGCTGAAGCTGGCGGAATTCCGCGACCGCTTCCCGAAAGACCTCTCCGGCGGCATGCGCCAGCGCGTGGCCATCGCCCGCGTGCTGGCCCTCGACAGCCCGGTGATGCTGATGGACGAGCCGTTCGGCGCGCTCGACGCCCTCACCCGCCGCTCGCTGCAGGATGAACTCATCCGCATCTGGTCGGCGACAGGCAAGACCATCGTCTTCGTCACCCACTCCATCGAGGAGTCCATCTATCTGGCGGACCGCATCGTCGTGCTCACCTACCGGCCGGGCACCATCAAGCGGGACATCAAGGTGGAGCTGCCGCGCCCGCGGGATTCCGCTTCAACCGCCTTCAACGAGCTGAAGCGAGAATTGTCCGCCCTCGTCACCGCCGAGCAGCACCGCTTCGAGGAGGTGGAGGTCAAAGGCTTGACCACCGACTGAGGGCGGACCAGCATCCCGCCTTTATGGCCGGGCCATCCGGGGCCCGGCCGCACCACCTTGAGGACGCGGAATTTTCCATGCGATCGAACCGCATCACGGCCCTCGGTGCCGTGCTGTCCGCCGTGCTGGCGGCGGCTGCGGTGTTCGCCGTTCTCGAAGCCGGGGAGATGGCCGAGGCGCGGGTGGGCGAGCGCCTCGCCTCGGATGCGCGCCACCGGGCGGAAATCTATGCACAGAGCCTCGAAGGTGTCATCGAGCGCTTCGGCTACCTGCCCACCGCCGCCGCCCTCGACGACAATGTGAAGCGCCTCCTCGCCACCCCGCATGACACCGAACAGCTGGCGCAGGTGAACGCCTACCTGGAAACGCTGAATCGCGCCGCGGGCGGCACCGTGCTCTATCTGCTGGCGCCCGGCGGGATCACCATCGCCGCGTCCAACTGGAACACGCCGCAAACCTATGTGGGCGCGGATTTCAGCTACCGCCCCTATTATACCGAGGCCATAGCAGGCCAGACCGGCCGCTTCTATGCGGTGGGCACGCTCACCGGCGTCCCCGGCTATTTCATCAGCGCGCCGGTGATGGTGGACGGCAAGGTCGCCGGCGTGGTGGCGACCAAGGTCAATCTCGACCCGCTGGAAGCCGTCTGGCACGAGGCCGCCGACACCGTCCTGGTGGCGGACGGGCACGGCATCGTCTTCCTCGCCTCGGATCCGAAGTTCAAGTTCCGCTCCCTCCGGCCCATCGACGCCACCGCCGCCGCCGAGATCGCCAAGACCCGCCAATATGGCCACAAGTCCTATCCCTTGCTGCGCATGGGGCAGGCACAGGACGAAGGCGGCCTGAAGGTGCTCTCCGGCTCCGACCTGAGCCCCGCCGGCCTCGTCATCCGCGATGAGAAGGACCTGCCGACCTACGACTGGCGGCTGCTGCTTTTCACCGATGCCGCACCCGTGGTGCTGGCGGGGCGTTCGGCGCGCATCGGCATGACGCTGGCGCTGGTCATTCTCGGCCTTGTCGGCCTCTACTGGCGCCAACATCTCAGGCGCGCCCGCGAAAGCCTCGCCGCGCAAGCGGCACTCGCGGCTGCCCATCGGGAACTGGAAGGCAAGGTCGCCGAACGCACCGCCGACCTCTCCGCCGCCAACACCCGCCTTGCCGCCGAGATCGAGGAGCGGCGCCGTGCCGAAACCGACCTGCGCGCGGCGCAGGACGAGCTGGTGCAGGCCGCCAAGATGGCGACCCTCGGCCAGATGGCGGCCGGCGTGACCCACGAACTGAACCAGCCGCTCACCGCGCTCCGGGCGCTGGCGGACAACACCACCAAGCTGCTCCAGCACGGGCGCGAGGAGGATGCGGAGGCGAACCTCACCCGCATCGCCGCGCTTGTGGATCGCCTCGGCAAGATCACCGGCCAACTGCGTGCCTTCGCCCGCCGCACGTCCAGCGAGAAGGGGCGGGTGGACGCCGCCGCGGTGCTGGCGGAAAGCCTCGCCATCCTCGCCCCGCGCCTGAGGGCATCGGGCGCACGCGTCGTCAGTGATCTCGCTCCCGATGCGACGCAGGTGATGTTCGAGCCCATCCGCCTCAGCCAGGTGCTGGTGAACCTCGTGGGCAACGCCCTCGACGCGGTGAAGGGGCGGCCGGAGGCAATGGTCCGCATCGCTTCCCATCGCGACGGCAGCCGCGTCGTGCTGACCGTGGAGGACAACGGGCCGGGCCTCGCGGAGGGCGCGGCGGCGCGCATCTTCGATCCCTTCTTCACCACCAAGCCGGCGGGCGAGGGGCTGGGGCTCGGCCTGCCCATCTCGCTCGCCATCGCCCGCGATTTCGGCGCCACCCTCGTCGCCCGCAGTCGGATGGAAGGCGGCACGGCGTTCGATCTCGTCATGGACGCGGCCAAAGCCGAAGAGCACCTGACCCTTCCCGCGGAGCCGCTGCGCCATGTTTCCTGAACGCGCCTTCTCCGCCGAGGCCGAAGCGCCCCGCCACGCCAACCGCCCCCGGGTGCTGCTGGTGGACGACGAGGAGATGATCCGCCTCTCCATCGAGCAGACCTTGGATCTCGCCGGCATCGACGTGACCGCCTTCGCCAGCGCGGAGGCCGCCTTGCCCGCCATCGGCCGGGACTATCCCGGCATCGTCGTCACTGACGTACGCCTGCCCGCCCGCGACGGGCTGGAGCTGCTGGCGGATATCCGCCGCCGCGATCCGGAGCTGCCGGTGGTGCTCATTACCGGCCATGGGGATGTGGCCATGGCGGTCAGCGCCATGCGCGAGGGCGCCTACGATTTCATCGAGAAGCCGTTCGTGAGCGACGCTTTCGTGGAGGTGGTGAAGCGCGCGCTGGAGAAGCGTGCCCTCGTGCTGGAAAACCGGCGCCTGCGCACGGCACTCGACCGGGGCGATGCCATCGAGCGGCATCTCGTCGGCCAGTCGGCGGCCATGCGGCGGCTGCGGGACGACATCGCCCAGCTGGCCTCCACCAGCGCCGACGTGCTGGTGCTGGGAGAGACCGGCGCGGGCAAGGAACAGGTCGCCCGTGCCCTGCACGAGGGCGGTGCCCGGCGCGACAAGCCGTTCGTTGCGGTCAATTGCGGCGCCATCCCCGAAAGCATGTTCGAGAGCGAGATGTTCGGCCACGAGGCCGGCGCCTTCACCGGGGCCGGCAAGCGGCGCATCGGCAAGATCGAGCACGCCTCCGGCGGCACCCTCTTCCTCGACGAGGTGGAGAGCATGCCGCTTGCCATGCAGGTGAAGCTGCTGCGGGTGCTGCAGGACCGGCGCATCGAGCGCCTCGGCTCCAACACGCCGGTGCCGGTGGACCTGCGCGTCATCGCCGCCACCAAGGAAGACCTCGGCGCGCTGGCCGATGCCGGCGGCTTCCGGAAAGACCTGTTCTTCCGCCTCGACGTGGTAAAGCTCGTCCTCCCGCCCCTGCGCGAGCGGCGCGAGGACATCCCACTCCTCTTTGAGCTGTTCCTGGTGCAGGCGGCGGTGAAGTATCAGCGCCCGGTGGTGGAGGTGCCCCCTTCGCTGCGGCGGGCCCTGATGCTGGCGGACTGGCCGGGCAATGAGCGCGAGCTGAAGAACGCCGCCGAGCGCCACATGCTGGGCTTCCTCGCCCCCGACTTCACCGGCGGCGCGGCCGCCGCCCCGAGCCTCAACGAATTGCTGGACCGGGTGGAGCGCCTCGTCATCGAGGATGCGCTGAAAGCTTCCGGCAACCGCGTCTCCGCCGCCGCGCTGGCCCTCAACATTCCCCGCAAGACCCTCCACGACCGCATGAAGCGGCTGGGCCTCACCACCACCGACTGACACATCCGGACCGTTCATGACCGCTACCGCCCCCGCCGAGGCCCTCCTCTGGCCGCCCCTCGTCATCGCCAACGCCCCCAACGGCGCCACCCGCACCAAGGCGGACCACCCGGCTTTGCCCATGACCGCCGCCGAGCTGGCGCGCAACGCGGCGGAGATCGTCGAGGCGGGCGCCGCCCTCATCCACATCCATGTGCGTGACGGCGAGGGCCGCCATCTCCTGGATGCCGACGCCTATCGCGAGGCCACCGCCGCCATCCGGCGCGAGGTGGGGGACAGGCTGGTGGTGCAGGCGACGTCCGAAGCGGCGGGGCGCTACAAGGCAGCGGAGCAGATCGCCGTGGTGCACGCCCTGCGGCCGGAGGCAGTCTCCCTCGCCTTGCGCGAGATCATCCCGGATGAAGCGCACGAAGCCGCTGCCGCCGACTTCTTCGCCTGGCTGCGGCGCGAGCGCATCCTGGTTCAGATCATCCTCTATTCGCCGGAGGAGGTGTTACGCTATCACACGCTGAAGGGGCGCGGCGTGCTGGGCGAGGGGGAGGACTTCCCGCTCTTCGTCCTCGGCCGCTACACCAGCGGGCAGGTCTCCACGCCGGCCGATCTGGTGCCCTTCCTCGCCGCCGGCACGCCGCCGCGGCTGTGGGCCATGTGCGCCTTCGGGCCGAAGGAGAATGCCTGCGCCACCATCGCTGCCGGCCTGGGCGGGCATGCGCGGGTGGGTTTCGAGAACAATCTCTTCGCGCCGGACGGTACGATGGCGGAGAACAATGCCGCGCAGGTGCGGCGCGCGGCAGAAGGCGCACGGCTGCTCAACCGTCCGCTCGCCACGGCCGATGTGGTGCGCGGGCTCTACAACGCCTGACGGCGTTCGCGCAGGCGGCGAAGATGCAGGCGTCTTGCGATACGCATTTTCTTCATGCGAACCGGAATCCACTTCGCTTGAAAATGCTCTAGAACGGCAGCGCTCCTCTCACCGGGCGTGCCGCCGACATGCAAGACTCCGCCGTCCTCGCCTGGGTGTTCTACGCCGCCCACCTCAGCCTGCAGATCATCTTCGTCATCCGCGCGCTGCTGCGCCCCCACCGCGAGCCCGCCTCACGCATGGCGTGGGTGCTGGTGATCCTGCTGGCGCCGGTGGTGGGCATGCTCGCCTACGTCCTGTTCGGCGAGGTCAATCTGGGGCGCAAGGCGGTGGAAAGCCTGCGCGCGGCGGTGGCCGCCCTGCCGCCTGCGGAGGGTGTCGCCGGCCCCTCGGCGGAGGCGGAACTTCCCGAACGCCATGTGCCGCTGTTCCGGGTCGGCCAGTCGGTGAACCACTTCCTCCCGGTGGCGGGAAACCGCGCCGAGCTGCTACCAGATTCCGCCTCTGCCATCGCGTCCATGGTCAAGGACATCGACGCCGCGCAGCAGAGCGTCCACGTGCTGTTCTACATCTGGCTCGACGATGCGAGCGGACGCTCCGTGATGGAGGCGCTGAAGCGCGCAGCGGCGCGGGGCGTCACCTGCCGGGCAATGGCGGATGATCTCGGCTCCCGCGCCCTCATCCGCTCCCCCTTTTGGCGGGATATGGCGGCGGCAGGCGTGCGGCTCGCCACGGCCCTGCCCATCGGCAACCCGCTCTTGCGCCCGTTCAAGGGCCGCATCGACCTGCGCAATCACCGCAAGATCGTGGTCATCGACAACGCCATCACCTATTGCGGCAGCCAGAACTGTGCTGATGCCGCTTTCGCGGTGAAGGCGAAGTTCGCCCCCTGGGTGGACGTCATGGCGCGCTTCGAGGGGCCGGTGGTGCGGCAGAACCAGCACCTGTTCGCCAGCAACTGGATGGCGCAGGTGAAGGAAGACCTCGCCCCCCTCTTCGCCGAGCCCCTGCCGCCGCAGCAGCCCGGCTTCATCGCGCAGGTGATCGGGTCCGGGGCGGGCGTCCGCTACTCGGCCATGCCGGAGATGTTCGTGGCGCTGATGAATGCGGCGCGGCGCGAACTCGTCATCACCACGCCCTATTACGTGCCGGACGAGCCGCTTCAGGCGGCGCTATGCTCCGCCGCCCGGCGCGGGGTGGCGACCACCATCGTGTTTCCGAAGCGCAACGACAGCTGGATCGTCGCCGCCGCCAGCCGCAGCTATTACCACGAGCTGCTGGAGGCAGGCGTCGAGATCCGGGAATACGTCGGCGGCCTGCTCCACGCCAAGACGCTGACCCTCGACGGCGAAGTGACCCTGATCGGCTCGGCCAACATCGACCGCCGCAGCTTCGAGCTGAATGCGGAAAACAACATCCTCCTCTACGACCCCACCTTCACCCGGACCCTGCGGGCGCGCCAGCAGGTGTTCCTGGATGCCGCGACGCCGGTGACGCAGGACGATGCGGACGCCTTCAGCGCGCCCCGCCGCCTGTGGAACAACACCATCGCCATGCTCGGCCCGGTGCTGTAGGCGCTGCCGATTTTCCAGTCGCCCATTTCTTAGGCGCCAACGACCGAAATCAGAGCAGATCGGACGAGGCCTGCCGCCCGCCGTGGGCCGCGACGATTTTCTTCATGGCTTCAATGAATTGCCGACGCTCCTCGGGCGCCAGCATCTCCACCGTCACCGCATGGGCGCGGCGGGCGCCGGCCTCCATCTCCTCCAGCATGCGGCGTCCCTCCTCGGTGAGCGAGCAGCTTTGCGAGCGGCGGTCAGTGGCCGACGTGCCGCGCCGCACGAGGCCCCGCGCCTCAAGGCGCTTCAACGCTCCAGTGGTGGTGGTGCGATCCAGCGCGACGATGCGCGACAGGGTGGTCTGGTCCGCCTCGGTCCGGTCCGCGAGCGCCGACAGCAGGCTGTATTGCACCGGCGTCACCCCGAACGGGGCACACAGCTCAGAAAACAGGCTGACATGGATCTGATGCACCCGGCGCGCGAGGAAGCCGGGGCGGTCGGCAAGCGGCCAATCCTCATGCATCCCAGCCTCGGGCTCCACCGTGGAGCCCTTTGATTTTTCACGCGATCTCGTCACGTCCATCCCCTCCGGCGCGCGGCGCCGCTCTCGAAAAATTGATCTAAATCAAAACTGGCACGCGCCCTGCATTTGAAAAATGCGACGTATGCTTCGCTTTTCCAAGGCGGTCCCGAGACCGCACATGCATGGACGGAGACCCCTGATGGCTGAACCCGCCGGCTACGATATCCTCCTCAAGGGCGGACATGTCATCTGCCCCGCCACCGGCATCAACGGCATCCGCGACGTGGCCGTCCGCGACGGGCGTATCGCCGCAGTGGAGGAGACGATCCTCCCGTCGAGCGCCACCGAGACCATCGACGTGTCCGGCAAGCTGGTGCTGCCGGGCATGATCGATACCCACGGCCATATCTACCAGTACGTGACCGGCCGCTTCGGCCTGAACCCGGACATGGTGGGCGTGCATTCCGGCGTCACCACGGTGATCGACCAGGGCGGCCCCTCCTGCATGACGCTGCCGGGCTTCCGCAAGTTCATCGTGGAGCCTTCCGACACCCGCATCTACGCCTTCCTCTCCGCCTATCTCGTGGGTGGCCTTGAGGGCCATTACTACCCCAACCTCTACAGCCCGGATTGCGTGGACATCGACGCCACCGTGCGCTCGGCCATCGCCAACCGCGACCTCGTGCGCGGCATCAAGGGCCACGCCGAGATCGGCGGCTTCGCCCGCTGGGGTATCAAGGTGATGGAAATGGCGGCGGAGATCGCCCGCCGCGCCGAAATCCCGCTCTATGTCCATTTCGGAACGCTCTGGGGCTTGCCGGAGAACGGCGCCAACGGCGAGGATGCCGACACGATCCTTGAGCGGGTCATCCCGCTTCTGAAGGAGGGCGACGTACTGGCCCATCCCTTCACCCGCCATCCCGGCGGCTTCGTGAACCAGCAGGGCGAGGTCCATCACGTCATCCAGGCGGCGCTCGACCGCGGGCTGAAGGTGGACGTGGGCCACGGCAGCCACTTCTCCTACCGCCTCGCGAAGAAGGCCATCGCCGCCGGCGTCGTGCCCCACACGCTGGGTGCCGACATGCACGGCTACAACACCCATGTCCCCGCCCCCGCCGGCACGCCGGAGGAGCATTATGACGACGAGAACCACCCCTTCAAGGGCCAGGCCCGCTTCAGCCTGACCCAGGCCATGAGCTCCATGATGGCGCTGGGCCTCTCGCTGGAACAGGTGGTGCCCATGGTCACGATCAATCCCGCGAAGATGATCGGCCTGACCGACCGCGTCGGCTCGCTCACCGTGGGCTATGCGGCCGACATCTCGGTGCTGGACGACAATCGCGGCCGCTTCCTGCTGCGCGACAACGAGGACACGAAGGTGGTGGCCGAGCGCCTGCTCACCCCCGCCTTCTGCCTGCGCGCCGGCAAGAAGTTCGATGCCGATGCCGTCATCCTGCCCCGGGCGGTGGCGGCGTGAGCCCGGCATCCGCACCCGTTCGGCCGGCTCCGCAGGAGGTCTGGGACACCCTGTCCCAGGCCGAGCGGGATGCGGCCTACAACAACAATGCCGCGGTGAAGGACAGCGCGGCATGGGTCGAGGCGCGCGACAAGGCGGCCCCGCTCTTCCGTGCCGCGACGCCCGCCCATCTGGACATTCCCTACGGCTCCGGCGCCCGGCAGAAGCTGGACATCTACCCCGGCACGCCGGGCGCGCCCTGCCTCGTCTTCATCCATGGCGGCTACTGGCAGCGCAACACGCGCGAGGCCTTCGCCCACTACGCGGAAGGCCTCCTCGCCCACGGCTGGTCCGTGGCGATGCCCAGCTACACGCTGGCGCCGCAGGCGCGCCTCGGCGCGATCGTTGACGAGATCGGCGCGGCGCTCGATCTCATCGCAAAGGACGGCGCCCTTTATGGCGTCACCGGCCCGGTGGTGGTCTCCGGCTGGTCGGCGGGCGCGCAGCTCGCAGTGATGCAGCTGGACCATCCCGCCGTTGCCGCCGGCCTCGCCATCTCCGGCGTCTATGAGCTGGCGCCGCTGCGCGACACTTTCCTCAACGCCGCGCTGGAACTGACGGACGCGGAAATCGCCGCCTGCTCGCCGCTGCGCCATGCGCCGTCGCCGAAGCCGCTGGCCATCGCCTACGGCACGGGGGAAGTGCCGGCGCTGGTGCACGATTCCCGCGCGCTGGCGGCAAAGCGCGTGGCCGCCCATGCGCCCGGCGCGTTGCTGCCCATCCTGGGCGCCAACCACTTCTCCATCCTCGACGAACTGCGCCGCCCCGACGGCCTTCTGGTGCGCGCGGCGCTCGACCTGATGCCGGGAGCCCACGCATGAGCGAACCCCGGTCTCAGGAAGGCGTCGGCGCCCGTCTTCCCCGCAAGGAAGACGATCGGCTGATGCGCGGGCGCGGCCAGTTCATCGCCGACATCCGCATGGCGGGGATGCAGGACGTGGCCTTCGTGCGCAGCCCGCTCGCCCATGCGCGCATCCGCGCCATCCATGTGCCGGAGGATCTGAAGGGCCGCGTCTTCACCGCCGCCGACCTCGACGGGGTGAAACCCATCCGCGCCGTCTCCGGCCTGCCCGGCTTCAAGGTCTCGGAACAGCCCGTGCTTGCCACCGGCAAGGTGCGGCAGGTGGGCGAGCTGATCGCCATGTGCGTCGCCGACACCCGCGCCGAGGCCGAGGACATGGCCGCCCGCGTGGAACTCGACCTGGAAGAGCTGCCCGCGCTCCACGACATGCTGGACGCCCGCAAGCCCGGCGCGACGCTGGTGCATGAGCACTGGGGCGACAACGTCTTTCTCGAAAGCCTCGTGAACATCAACATCGAGGCCGCCTTCCACGCGCCGGTGAAGGTGTCGCGCACCATCTCCACAGCCCGCCAGTGCATGGCGCCCATCGAGGGGCGCGGCACGGTGGTGCATTTCGATCACCGCACCGACCAGCTGGTGGTGCACACCGCCAGCCAGATGCCGCACATCGTCCGCTCGGGCCTCTCCGAATGCCTCGGGCTGGAAGAGGGGCAGATCCGCATCATTTCCCCGGATGTGGGCGGCGGCTTCGGCTACAAAGCCATCCTGCTCAGCGAGGACGTCTGCCTCGGCTGGCTCACGCGGAAGATCGGCCGGCCGGTGCGCTGGCTGGAGGACCGCCGCGAGCACCTGACCGCCAGTGCGAACTGCCGCGAGCATCATTACGAGATCACGCTCTATGCCGAGCGCGACGGCACGCTGCGCGGCATCGATTGCGAGGCGAGCGTGGATAGCGGCGCCTATTCCGCCTACCCCTTCTCCGCGTGCCTCGAAGCCGCGCAGGTGGCGAGCATCCTGCCCGGCCCCTACGATTTCCCGTCCTATCGCTGCCGCACCTGGTCGGTCGCCACCAACAAGTGCCCGATCCTGCCCTATCGCGGCGTGGCGCGCACCGGCGTGTGCTTCGCGCTGGAAGTGGCGCTGGATGCGCTCGCCGCTGAGTTGGGCCTCGCCCCGGAAGTGGTGCGGCTGAAGAACCTCGTGCGGCCGGAGCAGATGCCGTTCGACAACATCACCAACAAGCATTTCGACAGCGGCAACTATCCGGAGGCGCTGCGGCAGGCGCTGGATGCCATCAAGGCCGATGCGGTTCGCAAGCGCCAGCTCGCGGGGGAGCCGGACGGCCGCCGCATCGGCCTTGGCCTCTCCATCTATTGCGAGCAGGCGGCCCACGGCACTTCGGTCTATTCCGGCTGGGGCATCCCCATGGTGCCGGGCCATGAGCAGGCCGGCGCACGCCTCACGCCCGATGGCGGGCTGGAACTGCGCATCGGCGCTCATTCCCACGGCCAGGGGCTGGAGACGACGCTGGCGCAGGTGGCGCACGAAATCCTTGGAATGCCCGTCGCCCGCACCCGCCTCGTGCATGGCGATACGGCCATGACGCCCTATTCCACCGGCAGCTGGGGCTCGCGGGTGATGGTGATGGCCGGCGGCGCCGTGGCGACGGCCTGCACCGAACTCGCCGAGCGCATCCGCCGCATCGGCGCGCACATGCTTCAGGCGCGGCCCGAGGACGTGCGGCTCGAAGCCGGTCGCGTCATCGGCCCGTCGGGGGACGTGACCATCCAGCAGGTGGCGCACACTTGGTATCGCCGCCCGCAGGACCTGCCGGCGGACGTGGACCCGCACGGCCTTGAAGTCACCGCCGGCTACAAGCCGGTGCGCGACAGCGGCACCTTCAGCTACGCCGCCCATGCGGTGGTCGTCGCGGTGGACCCGGACCTCGGCGAGGTGGAAATCCTCGATTACGCCATCGTGGAAGACGGCGGCACGCTGGTGAACCCCATGGTGGTGGATGGCCAGATCATCGGCGGCCTCGCCCAGGGCATCGGCACCGCGCTCTATGAGGAGATGGCGTTCGATGCCTCCGGCCAGCCGCTGGCCTCGACATTGGCGGACTATCTGCTGCCCGGCGCGCCGGAAGTGCCCATGCCCTTCATCGGCCATATGGAAACGCCTTCGCCCTATACCAAGTTCGGCGTGAAGGGCATCGGCGAGGGCGGGGCCATCGCGCCGCCTGCCGCCATCGCCAACGCCATCAACGACGCGCTGCGCCCGCTGGGCGCCGAGATGCTGCGCGCACCCGTGACGCCCCGGCGCATCGTGGAACACGTGCTGGCGGTGCGCGCCGGCGAAAGGAGCGCGGCATGAAGCCCGAACCCTTCCGCATCGAGCGCCCACGCACCATCGCCGACGCTGTCGCGCTCCTCGCCTCGGGCGGAGACGGCGCGAAGGTCATGGCCGGGGGCCAGTCCCTCGGCCCCATGCTCAATCTGCGCCTCGCGACGCCCGACCTCATCGTCGATCTCTCCGGCATCGACGATCTGCGCACCGTGCGCGAAGAGGCCGGGCACATCATCTATGGCGCCCTCGTCACCCACGCGGACGTGGAGGACGGTCGCGCGCCCGACGTGGGCGCGAACATCCTGCGGCGCGTGGCCGGCGGCATCGCCTACCGCGCTGTGCGCAACCGCGGCACCATGGGCGGCAGCCTTTCCCATGCCGATCCGGCCGCAGACTGGGTGAACGCCCTGTCCGTGCTCGGTGCCGAAGTTGAGATCGCGGGCCCGGCCGGCGCGCGCCGGCTTCCCATGGGCGCCTTCCTCGCCGGGGCGCTCGCGACGGCGCTGGAGCCGGGCGAAATCCTCGTCGCCGCGCGGGTGCCGAAGGTGCCTGCCACCGCGCGCTTCGGCTATGTGAAGCACTGCCGCAAGGTGGGTGAGTTCGCCCACGCCATCGGCGCCGTGCTGATCGATCCCGCCACCGGCACCGGCCGCGCGCTGATGGGCGCCATCGACGCGCCGCCCCTCGTCTTCGCCGATGCCGCGCCGCTCTTCGGCGGCCGGATCGATGCCGGCTTCGCCGCCCGCTTCGACGCATCCGCCGCCAATGCCGCGATCGTCGCCGCCGGCCTGACGGACGCGGTGGACCGCCATGTGCATGTGGAGGTGCTGCGCCGCGCCGCCACGCAGGCCGCCAGCCTCTTCACCGACACGCGGAGCGCCGCATGACCGCTTCGCCAAGGCCCGAGACAATCGCCATGGGCGCGTCCCGCATGATTTCGCTGACCCTCAACGGCCGCCCCGTGACGGCCGAGGCGGAGGGGCGCACCAACCTCGCCGATTTCGTGCGCGACACGCTGAACCTCACCGGCACCCATCTCGGCTGCGAGCATGGCGTGTGCGGCGCCTGCACCATCCTCGTGGACGGTGAGCCGGCGCGTGCGTGCCTCTCCTTCGCCGGCGCCTGCCAGGGGGCGGATGTCGTCACCATCGAGGGGCTGGACGACGATCCCGTCACCGCCGAGCTGCGCGCCGCCTTCAATCGCGAGCACGCGCTCCAGTGCGGCTTCTGCACGCCGGGGATGCTCGTCTCGGCCCGCGACCTGGTGCTGCGCCTTCCGGAAGCGGACGAGACGCGCATCCGCCTCGGCCTCGCCGGCAATCTCTGCCGCTGCACCGGCTATGCGGGCATCGTGAAGGCGGTGGCCTCCGTCATATCAGCGCGTCGGGCGCAGGGCATCGGCCCGCTGACCGCCGAGCGGCCTCTCGGCCCGGTGGGCGCGCGGGCTGGCGGCGCGGTTTCCGCCGCTTTGCCGACCACCGTCGCGACCGCAGCGGCGCCCTCGGCAACCACCACCGCTCTCGCCGAGGATTTTACCCCCGCCCACAGCTTCGAGCAGAGCTTCCAGGTGCCCTTCCCGCCCGCCGAGGTGTTCGCCTTTTTCGGCCGCATCGAGGAGGTCGCCGCCTGCCTGCCCGGCGCGGTCATCGACGCCATGCCCTCGCCGGAAAACGTGCAGGGCGGGATGCGGGTGAAGCTCGGCCCCATCGCCACCACCTTTCGTGGCAGCGCCCGCATCGGCCGCGACGACGCGACGAAGAGCGGCACCATCCATGGCGCGGGGGCCGACGGGCGCTCGCGCACGGAAGGCCTCATCCGCTATCGCGTGACGGACGGCGCAACACCCGGCACCGCCCGCGTGGTGCTCGACGTGGGTTACACGCTGAAGGGGCCGCTCGCCCAGTTCGGCCGCCCCGGCCTCGTGCGCGAGGTGGCGGGCCGTCTCATCGCCGAGTTTGCAGCCAACCTCGAGGCCCGCCTCGGCGGCACGCAGCCCTCGCCAACGCAGGCGCGCGGACTCGACCCGCTCAAGCTTCTCATCTCGCTCGTTTCCGATCGCATCGGCCGCCTGTGGCGCCGTGGCGGTCCCACTTCTTGACCCTGACTGCCCTTCTCGAGACTGGAGACCAACCATGTTGATGTCACGCCGGACGACACTCGCCGCTCTCGCCTTCAGCCTCCTTGCCGGCACGGCCTTCGCCGCCGACACCATCAAGATCGGCGTCAACGAGCCCCTCACCGGCGCCTTTGCGGCCTCCGGCACCTATGTGGTGAACGGCGCCAAGATCGCCGCCGACGAGATCAACGCCAAGGGCGGCATTCTCGGCAAGAAGGTCGAGCTGGTCATTGAGGACAACAAGAGCAACCCGACCGAGGCCGCCTCGGTGGCGGAAAAGCTCATCACCTCCGACAAGGTGCCGGTGCTGATGGGCGCCTGGGGCTCCTCGCTGACGCTGGCCACCATGCCGAAGCTGGAGGAATACTCCGTGCCCATGCTGGTGGAGACCTCCTCCTCCGGCAAGATCACCACCTCCGGCAACCCCTTCATCTTCCGCATCTCGCCGCCCTCCTCCGTGGAGGCCGAGGCGTTCGAGCCCAGCGTCAAGAAGCTCGGCCTGAAGAAGGTGGACTTCCTCGTCATCAACAACGACTGGGGCCGCGGCGCCGCCGCCGACTTCTCCAAGATGCTGAAGGCCAACGGCGTCGAGGTCGGCCTCGTGGAGACCATGGACCAGTCGGCCCAGGACATGAGCGCCCAGCTCGCCAAGCTGAAGGCCTCCGACGCCGACACCATCATGGTGACGAGCGCCGTGGATCAGCTCACCCTCCTGTTCAAGCAGATGGCGGCCCTTGGCCTCAAGAAGCGCATCATCACCACCGGCGGCTCGCAGAACCCGGACCAGATCATCGCCCAGGCCGGCGCTGCGGCGGACGGCACCATGCACCTCACCACCTTCCTGCCCTGGTGGCCGGAGAAGACCCCGAACCCCGAAGCCACCGCCTACTTCCTCAGCGAGTGGAAGAAGCGCGGCTTCGACTTCGCCGGCGCCACCGAGAGCTTCCGTGGCTATGACGGCATCCGCACGGTCGCGGCCGCCATCGCGGCGGGCGGCGGCACCGATCCCGCCTCCATCCAGAAGGGCTTCTGGAAGGTGGACTTCAAGGGCCTCAACGGCCCCATCAAGTTCAACAAGAGCGGCCCCGCCGGCAAGGAGAGCGGCCAGTCCAAGCCCAACGTCTACATCATCGAGATTTCCGGCGGAAAGGTGAACCAGGTTCAGCTCGGCGGCTGATCTGGCGCCTCGCGCATTCCCCCGCCTTCCGGCGGGGGTGTCGGGGTGAAGGCGGGCGCGCGGGGCCGACTGCCCGGCCACGCCGCCCGCCCTCACCCCGCTCTCGCCGAGCGGACATGCTTCAGCCCCGAACGCCAGACCGGACAGGCCAGATGGACCAATTGCTGCAACACATCTTCAACGCGCTGGTGCTCGGCGGCACCTATGCGCTGCTGGGCATCGGCCTCACCTTGATCTTCGGCATCATGAACGTGGTGAACTTCACCCATGGTGCCCTCTACACCTTCGGCGGCTACGCCATGTATCTGGCGGCCGTGGCGCTGGGGCTGAACTTCTTCGTCGCGCTGCCGGTGGCCCTCGTGGCGGGCCTCCTGGTCGGCGCGTTCATCGAATTCACTTTGCTGCGGCCGCTGCGGCGCTCAGACATCGACACCACCATGCTGGTGATGATCGGTGCCGGCATCATCATGCAGTCGGGCACGCTCTGGATCTTCGGCGGCGTCGCCAAGGCCGTGCCGACGCCCTTCCCGGCGCAGCCGCTCACCTTCGGGCCGGTGTCGCTCTCCTACGTGAACCTGTTCGTGCTGTGCGCGGCGGTGGCGCTCATCGCCATCACCTATTTCACCATCAACGGCACCAAGCTCGGCCGCGCCATGCGCGCCACCTTCCAGGACCACGACACGGCGTCTCTCATGGGCGTCAACGTTTCCCTCATCTACACCGCCACCTTCGCCATCGGCTCGGCGCTGGCATCGGCGGCGGGCGCGCTGCTCGGGCCGGTCTATGTGGTGACGCCGCAGATGGGCGACCTCGCCGCGGTGAAGGCCTTCGCCATCGTCATTCTCGGCGGCCTCGGCTCCATCTCGGGCGCCACCATCGGCGGCTTCATCCTCGCCTTCGCCGAGGAGCTGGGCGCCGGCTACATCTCCTCGGGATATCGCGACGCCATGGGCTTCCTCATCATCATCGCGGTTCTGCTGGTGAAGCCCACCGGCCTGTTCGCGCGTGCGGAGCGGATCGGATGACGCGCTTCATCGCCCCCCTCTTCCTCGTCGTCTTCGCCCTGCTGCCGCTCGGCCTGACCGACCCCTATCTGCTGAATGCCCTCATCATCACGGGCATCCTCACCATCTGCGCCATGAGCCTCAACCTACTGCTCGGCTTCACCGGGCAGCTCAGCCTCGGGCACGTGGCCTTCTTCGGCATCGGCGCCTATGTGAGCGCGCTCACCGCGCTGGGCTTCGACGTGAGCCTGCCCTTCGGCCTGCGCGTGACCCACGAGGGCGGCGCGCCGCTCCTCGGCTTCCTGCTCGCCATCCTGATCACGGGGCTCGCCGGCTACCTCATCGGCCGGCTGTCGTTCCGGGTGCGCGGCGCCTATTTCGTCATCGTCACCATCTCGTTCGCCGAGGTGGTGCGGCTCGTCGCGCTGAACTGGGTGGAGCTGACGCAGGGCCCCCTCGCCCTCACCGCCATTCCCAACATGGTGCTGCCGGTGCCGGGCCTCGGCGACATGGCGCTGCGCTCCAAGATGCAGAACTATTATCTGGTGCTGGCGGTGGCGGTGGCGAGCTATCTCCTCATCGCGCGGCTCGTCGCCTCGCGCTTCGGCCGGGCCATGCGGGGGCTGAAGGAGAACGAATCCCTCGCTTTGTCCCTCGGCATCAACGCGACGCGCACGCTCACCGTCGCGGCCACCATTTCCGCCGCCATGGCGGGTGCGGCGGGCAGCCTTTATGCCCACTACATCCGCATCATCGATCCGGACGTGTTCCTGTTCTCCTACACCGTCACCATGGTCATCATGGTGGTGTCCGGCGGAAAGGGCACGCTGGCGGGGCCGCTGGTGGGCGGCATCCTGTTCGGCCTGCTGCCCGTGGCGCTGCGCCCGGTGATGGCTCCGGAAGCCCAGTGGATCGTCTACGGCGCCATCCTCATCGCCATCCTGTTCCTCATGCCGCGCGGCATCGTGCCGGCATTGGAAGGCCTCGGCGAACGCATCGCCGCCCGCCGCAAGGCCGGCGACAAGCCGACGGACGTGATGCCTGCCAAGATGGGAGCGAACCCATGAGCACGACGCGTGGCAACGCCATCCTGAACGTGGAGCATGTGGGCATGAAGTTCGGCGGCCTCACGGCCATCGCCGACCTGCATTTCGACGTGCAAGAGGGCGAGATCCTCAGCCTCATCGGCCCCAACGGCGCTGGCAAGACCACCGCCTTCAACATCATGACCGGCTTCCTCAAGCCCACGCAGGGCCGGGTGCTGTTTCGGGGCCGCGACCTCTCGCAGACGCGGCCCAACGAGATCGCCCGCCTGGGCCTTGCCCGCACCTTCCAGCGCACCAGCGTGTTCGCCGACGATACGGTGCGCGACAACGTGCTCATCGGCCTGCACCGCCACGGCGACGACACGCGCGCGGCGGCCCTCCTCGACCGCCTGTTCCCCACCCCCGCGGCACGACGGGCGGAGAATGCGGTGCGCGAGCGGGCGGACGCCATCATCGACATGGTGGGCCTCACCGCCCGCGCCGGCGACAAGGCGGGGTCCCTCTCCTATGGCGAGCAGCGGCTCGTGGGCTTCGCGCTGGCGCTGGCCGTGGAGCCGAAAATGCTGCTGCTGGACGAGCCGGTCTCCGGCATGAATGCCTCGGAGACGCAGGGCTTCGTGCGCCTCATCCGCAAGGTGCGGGACGAGGGCGTCACCATCCTCCTCGTGGAGCACGACATGCCCATGGTGATGGAGGTCTCCGACCGCATCGTCTGCCTCAACTACGGCCGGCTGATCGCGGAAGGGCCGCCCGAGGCCATCCGCACCGATCCCAAAGTCATCGAGGCCTATCTCGGCAAGAGCGCCGCGAAGCTGGAGCAGCGGGAGGTGGCCCATGCTTGAGATTTCCGATCTCGTCTGCGGCTACGGCCAAGTGGCGGCGCTCCGGGGCATCTCGCTCAGCGTCGGCGAAGGGCAATTGGTGGCGCTGGTGGGCGCCAACGGCGCGGGAAAATCCACGACACTGCGCACCATCTCCGGCCTCGTGCCGGCGCGCGCCGGCTCCATCCGCCTTCAGGGCGACGACGTGACCCGCGCCGGGCCGCAGAAGATGCTGAAGCTCGGCGTCGCCCACTGCCCGGAAGGCCGGCGGGTGTTCCCGCACATGAGCGTTTCGGAAAACCTCGCCATGGGCGCCTATCTGCGCGCCAGCGATGCCGGGCTGAAGGCGGATTACGAGCGCATCTATACGAGCTTTCCCCGTCTCGCCGAGCGCCGCCACCAGATGGCCGGCACCCTTTCCGGCGGCGAGCAGCAGATGCTGGCCATCGGCCGCGCGCTCATGTCGAGGCCCCGCCTCGTCCTGTTCGACGAGCCGTCGCTCGGGCTGGCGCCGAACATCGTGGAGCAGATGTTCGCCATCATCGGTTCCATCCGCGACGCCGGCACCACCGTGCTCCTGGTGGAGCAGAACGCCTTCGCCGCGCTGGAACTGTGCGACTACGCCTATCTGCTGGAGGCCGGACGTATCGTCATGTCCGGCAAGGGCGCGGATCTGATCGACGACCCGCACGTGCGGGCGGCGTATCTGGGAAGCTGACGCCGGCATCCCGCCCCGCCGGGCGCGTCCGAACGCGGCAAGCGCATGGAGTTCGCCGCGGTCAGGGCGCGGACGCACCGATTGTTGCGGGTTGCAGCCGATCGCGGTGGCGGACGATCATCGCCCGGTAGAGGCCTTCGAGGGCGAGGGTGTAGGCCGACACGTCGAACAGAGGCGTCGCCAGCCGGTTGGCGTCCAGCCGTGCCTTGAGGGTCGCGAGGCGGCCGGGCTCCGTGGCGATGCCGTAGGCTAACTCGAAATAGCCGGCATGGTCCTCGGCGACCAGCTCGCCGAGACCGACCGCGTGCAGGATGGAGCCCGCCACCCGCGACGGAAAGGTTTCCCCCGGACAAGTCACGATCGGCACGCCGGCCCAGAGCGCGTCGCTCGCCGTGGTGTGCGCATTGAATGGCGCAGTATCGAGCATCAGGTCGGCGAGCTGGAGCCGGGCGAGATGGGCCGCCTGTGGCAGGTTTGCGCCAAAAACCAGCCGCCGCGCATCCACGCCATGGCGGATTGCCTCCGAACGGAGGTTGCCGGCGGCATGGGGATGGTCGAGCAGCCACAACACGCTGTCGGGCACCAGGGCGAGCAGCCGGCACCAGATTGCGAAGATGTCGGGGGAGATCTTGTAGGGCTGGTTGAAGCAGCAGAAGACGAAGCCCTCCTCCGGCAACCCGACCTCCCGCCGCCCCGGCCTGCTGCCGGGAGGCGTCCGCCGGCCGTGGGGGTGATAGGTGTGCGGCATGTAGGCCAGTGCCTCGGCATAATCCGGGGCGCTGGCGGCGGGCGTGAGAAAGCGGTCGGTGATGAGGTAGTCGCACATCCCCGCGCCCATGGTGCCGGGATAGCCGAGATAATTCACGATGATCGGCGCCGGCCGCAGGAGGACGATGCCGCTGCGCGCCCCTGACGTGAACCCCTTCAGATCAATGAGAATGTCCACGCCGTCGGCATGGATGCGCGTCGCCGCAGCCTGGTCGTCCATGTCCGAGATGTCGATGAAATGGTCGCAGGCGGCCATGGTCCGGCGGCGCATGGATTGGCCGTCATCCGCGCCGAAAGAATAGGCAAGCACCTCGAAATCCGCACCGGCATGGGCCTCCAGCACCTCGATCAGAAGGTGGGCGGTGGCGTGTTCCTGAAAATCGTTGGAGAGATAACCGAGGCGCATTTTCCGGCCGCGCCCGTCATCGAAGGCATAGCGCAGCCCGGAATCTGCCGTCCTGGCCGCCGTCCGGCGCGCACGGGTCCACAATTCCGAACACGCCCGCTGCTGCTTCGCGCTCACGCCGGGCGTGGACAGAAGATGAAAGGGCGGCAGCAGGTGATCGCCATCGCCGGCGAGCATTACGCCGATGGCGATGTCTTCGGGCGCGAGATCGTCCCATTCGCAGACGCTGCGCTGCCGCACCGTGGCCATGTTCACACTTCCCGTTCGCGCCTATGGCCTGCGCAGGACAGCGACGGCCATCTGAAGTGCCGAGCGGAGGAAGTCAGCCTCGATCTCGAAAGTCAGACCCCATTGGCAAGCAAGGATCGCGCCGCCGGAGGGGAGCTGGAGGCTAATCCTGAAGCAGCGCCGTGCGGTCCGCGCCCAATTCTCCCGTCTCCTCGAGCCGCGCGGCAGCGGCGACGAACAACGGTGCGAGCCGCTCGGCCCATTGCCGCTGGCCTTCCGGCCGGCCGACGAGATCCTGCCGGATCTCGATGCCCACATGGGGAATGCCGCGCCGCTCGCCGTGCTCCGGGATAGTCCAGTCCGTCGCCTCGCTCACCGCATACGGCTCGTTGTCTCCCACCGTGAGCGCGGCATCGGCGCGCAGCAGGGGGAGGAGCGCCCGCGCGAAGCGGCTGTCGCGATGATAGAGCAGGCCGGCGTGCCACGGCCGCACGAAGCCGGCGAAAACCGGCGTGAAACTGTGCATGGCGAGGAGGATGGCCGGTGCGCCTGCGGCCTGCCGCCGGTCGAGTTCGGTCGCGATGCGCGCGTGATACGGCAGGAAGATCCCGGCCTCGCGTGCTCGGCGCTCCGCCGCGCCGATCCCCTGATTGCCGGGAACGGGCGACGCATCACTCTCCGCCGGGATGGACTGCGCGGCGCCCAGTGGCCGGTTGCAGTCGATCAGCAGGCGAGAATAATTCTGTTGAATGAGCGTGGCATCGAGTAATTCTGAAAGCGCGTGGCAAACGCCGGCAATGCCGATGTCCCACGCGATATGGCGCTCGCGGTCCACCGCCGGGAGGCCCAGCGTTCCGACCGAGCGGGGCAGCCTGTTTCCCGCGTGATCCGAGACGATAAGGAACGCGGAACGCCCTTCGGGATTTATCACAGTGACCGGCGGAATGTCGTCCGCCGTCAGTAAGGAAACAGGCGCGCTCACGTCAGGACCTTTCCGGCACGGGCCACGCACCTGACGCGACAGCCCCGAGGCTGCGCGCACCATAACCGATCTGCGGGCCATGTCCGCACAGAGCTGAGGCCCAGATGCTGATTCACGCCGGCTACGAAATTACCTACGGCTGCCCGCAGCCGACACCCATGATTCTCACCCTGAGTGTCCATCCCTCCCGGATCACCGATCTCCTGAATCCGGACCGGGTGATGTTCGACCCGCCCATTCCCGCCAACACCTATCACGACAGCTTCGGCAATTTCTGCCACGTCATCTCCGCCCCCGCCGGCGGGCTCACCATGCGCACGGACTTCAAGATCCGCGATAGTGGGCTGCCCGACGTCGTGGTACCCGACGCGCCCCAGCATGCCCTCGGCGACCTGCCGGTGGACGTGCTCCTCTTCCTTCTGGGGAGCCGCTATTGCGAGACCGATCGCCTGAGCGCGTTCGCCTGGTCGCAGTTCGGCCACCTGCCCAAGGGTTGGCCGCTGGTGCAGGCGATCTGCGATTTCGTCCACGGCCACATCGTCTTCAACTATGCCCACGCCAGCCCGCTGAAGACCGCCTTCGACGCCTACACCAGCCGGCAGGGCGTGTGCCGCGACTTTGCCCATCTCGCCGTCACTTTGTGCCGGTGCATGAACATCCCGGCCCGGTATTGCACCGGCTATCTCGGCGACTTCGGGGTTCCCGCCGATCCGGCGCCCATGGACTTCAGCGCCTGGTTCGAGGTCTATCTCGGCGGGCGGTGGTACACGTTCGACGCCCGGCACAACACGCCGCGCATCGGCCGCATCCTGATGGCGCGGGGGCGGGACGCGACCGATGTGGCGCTCGTGACATCCTTTGGCCCGTCGACGCTCACCTCCTTCAAGGTGTTGACCGTCGAAGCCCCGGAAGCCCCGTGAGGCGATGACGCAATCGGGCGCATCGCTTTAGCGGCCATATCGCTCTACACTCACCACACACCGGCCACGGCCGGCATCCGGGCGAGCGGTCAGACATCTGGCCGGGGACCCGGGACGACCTTCAGATTGGATATCTTTTGCAGGTTCTCGTCAGAGACAACAATGTTGAGCAGGCCCTCAAGGTTCTCAAGAAGCGCATGCAACGCGAGGGCGTTTTCCGGGAGATGAAGCAGCGCCGGGCCTATGAGAAGCCTTCCGAGCGCAAGGCGCGCGAGCATGACGAGGCGATCCGCCGGCATCGCAAGGCCGCCCGGAAGAAGGCCCAGTGGGAAGGCCTGATCGCCGCCCCCAAGCGCCGCGTCCGGCCCACCAACGCCCGCGGCCCGGCACCCGGCACCACGCCGACCTTCACCGGCCGCTGATCCCTGCAGCCGTCAGAGGGCCGGGGGCACATTGCCCCGGCCCCTCGACCGCGTTCAGTAGAACGGCCGCGCGAGGCTGGCGGAGGCGAGGAGCTTGCCTTCGGCGTCGATGGCTTCAACGGTCCAGGTGTAGATCCCACCGACGCAAGGCGACCGGTAGGAGACAGCGCCCTTGGGGATGGCTCCGCGAGCGGGAAGCTGCACGTCGGCCCCGCCAAGCTCACGTCCGCTGGGCCCCATCAGCGCAAACCGCAGCCGTGCCGTCCCGGACGGGACATTATCCACCTGGAATTCCGGGCTGCTTGGCCGCGGCGCGCACAGGGTCGTTCCGATCCATGTGAAATCCAGTGTCATGACGGGGGAGTTCGCCCAAGCGGGTGATGCACCTGCCCAGAGGAGGCAGATCAAGACGCACGCTTTTTTCATGGCAGCTCCTTCGGTCTCGGCATCGAAACCGTTTCAATCCTATCATGAACATGCTCGGACGAGTGATTAAAACTGTCCGATAAATCTCTCATCTGAACGAGAATTGAGCACGCCTGGGCGAGAAAGTGTGCTAAAGGAAAAGCATGGTTACGAAATTTAACGCCAATGGCTGGGTTGAGTTCATTGCGGGCTTCCGATCGCCGCAAGGGCGGTTCCAGATCGTCCGCATCATGCCTCAGGACAAGGGCGAGCCGAGCTATCGCGTGAAGGGCGAGAACGAGGCGTTCGAGCGCATCGCTCGCGAATCCGAACTTCGCCATCCCGGGGAAATATAGGCGGAGAAATAGAGGCGGCGAACAGAGAAGCTGGCCGGACATAAATCCAGGCCTTGCTATCAACACAATAGCCCCCTATGTTCCGTTTGTCTGAATTTGACGGCTGATTTTCTGACGCCAAGCCGCGTCTGACGATACCTCCCTTCAATTTCTAACTCTTGTTCTGCTCGACCTCTCGGGCGGAACTCCTACGCGCGATTGAAAGGAAATCGTCATGAATATCGGCACCGTGAAGTGGTTCAACGCCACCAAGGGCTTCGGCTTCATCCAGCCCGACAACGGCGGCGCGGATGTGTTCGTGCATATCTCGGCCGTCGAGCGCGCTGGAATGCAGGGCCTCGCCGAAGGCCAGAAGCTCCAGTTCGACATCGTCCGGGACAACAAGTCCGGAAAGAATTCGGCCGGGAATCTCCAGGCCGCGTGACATTGCTCCGGCGGACCACGGATGTACTGGCCGCTGGACTAATGCATCATGAATTCAAGAAAGGCTCCGCCTGAACAGGCGGGGCCTTTTTCTTTATCCATTTTTCTCAAATCTTAGTTCTCGGGCTTCGACCCGGATCATGATATCCTTCGGAATGACCCCAATCACGACACATCAGAACACGCTCTCCAGCGCCGAGAGCCGCCGCCAGCTGGACGAATCCATCGAGCGGGCCATGGAGCGCAACAAGGGCGAACTGGAAGCGGTGCGCGAGAAGAGCGCGCGGCTTCGGGCCCTGCGCGAGGCCAGCGAACGGGAAGCTCCCGCCGCGCCGCCGCCCAAGCGCCGCCGCAAGGCCTGAAGCAGGAAGACCTGAAGCAGCAAGACCTGAAGCAGCAAGACCCGCCAAAGCTCGGGGCAAGGCCCGTGATCCCCGCCGGCGGTGCGCCGCGGCATCCGGGACGGCGACGGGCATAATTGCCGCACCTCACGCTTGGACACCCTCTCCCCGCCCCCGTCGCAGCTTGGCTGAAACGGCGCCGATGCTGGCGTCTCTGGTGCATGGCTGCCCTGCCTGGCGAAGGCTGCCGCTTGCCAGCCGCGCCGCTTGGCGGCAAAGTCCGCGCCGAAAAATGCTTAACGGTTGCGTCTGGTGCGCACACACCGTCGGCAACGGGATCAAGGGACACTGCGAGATCATCATGAGGGACGAAGTTGCCATGTCCGGGCTCGGGTCCGGCGCTCTCAGCCGCCGCTCTTTCCTGCTCGGCTCTGCCCTCGGCATCGGCGCGCTCGGGCTGGCCGGCTGCTCGTCGGATGTCATGAGCCTTGCCGAGGCGCAGAAGCTCTATGGGCCGATGCCCAACGAGAAATTCCCGATTCCCGCGCCGGACATCAGCAAGGTCAACCCCAAATATTACCGCCGGACCGTCGCTTACGAGAGCAATGAAGCGCCCGGCACGATCATCGTCGATCCCAGCAATTATTACGTCTACCGCGTCGAGGGCGAGGGCAAGGCCACCCGCTACGGCGCCAATGTGGGCCGCGCCGGCTTCCTGTGGAGCGGCGACGCCTATGTGGGGCGCAAGGGCGAGTGGGCGGTCTGGACCCCGCCCAAGGAGATGATCAAGCGCCAGCCCGAAGCGGCCAAATGGGCCAACGGCATGCCGGGCGGCCTGGAAAATCCCCTCGGCGCGCGCACGCTCTACCTCTACCAGAACGGGCAGTATACGCTCTACACGATCTATGCGAGCAGCGACCCCGAGTCGATCGGCACCGGCGTCACCAGCGGCTGCGTGGGCCTGCTCAGCCAGGACATGATCGACCTCTACGAAAAGACGCCGGTCAAGACCAAGGTCGTCGTCATGCCGGCCTGACGCTGAGGCAAGCTCAAAGCCCCAGCTTCAGCCTCCACAGCGCCCCCTGTGGCACGGCGTCGAAAACGAAGTGGCCGCCGGGCGCGACCGGGACCAGATGAAGGCCAACGTCGCGGCCGGGCGCGCCATCGCAGCGCGCCCGCTTTGTCCGCTCAGATGCGCACCACCGTACGCCCGCGCACGCCACCGGCGATGATGTCTTCGGCCACCTGCGGCAGGTCCTCGAGCGTGACCTCGCGGGTGACGAGATCGAAATCGGCCTCGGTGAGGAGTTTGCCGAGCCGGGTCCAGGCGGCGAGACGGCGCGGGGTCGGGCAGTTGACGGAATCGACGCCCAGCAGCGCCACGTTGCGCAGGATGAAGGGGAAGACGGTGGTCGGCAGATCCGTCGCCGCCGCGAGGCCGCAGGCGGCCACCGCGCCGTTGTAGCGGGTGGCGGCGAGCACGTTGGCGAGAATGGTCCCGCCCGCCGTGTCCACCGCCCCGTGCCAGCGCTCTCCGGCCAGCGGCTTGCCCGCGGCGGCATAGGTGGCGCGATCGACGATATCGGTGGCGCCGAGGCTCTTCAGGAAGTCCGCCTCGGCCGGACGGCCGGTGAGCGCGCTCACCTTGTAGCCGAGGCGCGAGAGCAGGCGCACCGCGACGCTGCCCACGCCGCCGGCCGCGCCGGTGACGAGGACATCACCACCCGCCGCGATGCCATAGCGCTCCAGCGCATCCACGCACAGCATGGCGGTGAGACCGGCCGTGCCGATGGCCATGGCCTGGCGCGCGGTGAGGCCCTCGGGGAGCTTCACCAGCCACTCGCCCTTCACCTTCGCCCGCTCGGCGAAGCCGCCGGACCAGTTCTCGCCGACACCCCAGCCGGTGAGCACCACCTTGTCGCCGGGGGCGAAGGCGGGGTTGTCACTGGCGCGCACCGTGCCGGCGAAATCGATGCCCGGCACCATGGGCAGCGCGCGAAGGATGCGGCTCATGCCCTTCAGCGCGAGGCCGTCCTTGTAGTTGAAGGACGAATATTCCACGTCCACCGTCACGTCGCCGGCCGGCAGATCGGCCTCGGTGATGGTCTCGATGGCAATGGCCTGCCCGGCGTCGGTCTTGCGCGCCATGAGGGCGCGGAGGGTCTCGGTGCTCATTGGACGTTTCCCTGTGATGTGCGTGGACCGCGCAGGCGCGGATCAGGGGCCTCGGCTCAGGGCCGGATGGCCTTGCGGGCCTCTTCGGCCTTCTCGTACTGGGCGCGGATGTAGCGCACGAGACCGCCGAGCGCGGCCACCGCCGCCTCGCCGTCGCGGTCCCGCAGCGCGGCGAGGAGCGTCTCGTGGTGGGCGACGATCTCGGTCCGGTCGCGGACGCGGAAGATGATCATGTTGCTCACCGGCATGAGCGCTTCCACCACCGCATTCATGAGGAAGCGCAGCAGGGCATTGCCCGCCGCGTCCACGATGGTGCGGTGGAAGCGCACGTCGGAGGCGCAGAAATCCTGATCCGAAAGGCTGGCGGTCCGCTGCAGGGCGATCTCCGCCTCCAGCGCCGCAAGGTGCGCGTCCGTGCGGTTCAGGGCGGCGAGACGGCAGCAGACGGCTTCCATCTCCAGCCGCGCCGTCGCCATTTCTTCCAGCGAAACGCCGCCTGTGGCGACGAGGAGCGTGACGGACGTGCCGAGGCTGGTGGCCAGCTCCTCCGGCGACGGGCCGGTGACGAAGGTTCCCCCGGTGGGGCCGCGCCGGGAGCGGATGAGGTGGCGCGCGGCGAGCCGCTTCAGGGCCTCGCGCACGGTGGGCCGCGAGACGCCGAACTGCGCGGCCAGCTCCTCCTCGGTCGGCAGGCGCTCATCCACCTTCAGCCGGCCGTCCATGATGGCCTGCTGGAGCTGATCGGCGATCTGGCTCGCCGCGCTTGTGGTGACGATCTGGCCGTAGCTCGGTTCCATCTGATCCGTTCCGGGGACGCCTGTGGTCATCCCCTTGGTCTCAGATCGGCGGCTTCAAATCAACCTAAAAATTATTCGTTTGACAAATCTTCAAATGAGCCTTTTGGTTCCACAGATCGCGGACGGAGATGCCGCGGCACAAGAAGACACTGGAAACGCCGGGAGAGAAAAAATGCGCGCTGCCCTCGTAGCGGCGACCGTGCTGTCGTGCGCCGTCGCCGTCCCGATCACGACCGCTTACACAGCCTCAGCTCAGGATCTGCCGACGTTCCGCATCGGCGTCATGAACGACCAGTCGAGCCTCTATTCCGACATCGCCGGCCCCGGCTCCGTCACCGCCGCGCAGATGGCGGTCGCGGACTTCAATCCGGAGAAGCACGGCTTCAAGGTGGAAGTGGTCTCCGCCGATCACCAGAACAAGGCGGACATCGGCTCCTCCGTCGCGCGGCGCTGGTACGACCTCGACAAGGTGGACGCCATCGTCGACGTGCCCACCTCCTCGGTGGCCCTCGCCGTCGCCGATATCAGCCGCGACAAGAACAAGGTGTTCCTGGTTGCGAGCGCTGGCACGTCCGACCTCACCGCCAAGTCCTGCACACCGAATACCGTGCACTGGACCTACGACACCTGGGCGCTCGCCAACGGCACCGCCCGCGCCATGATCAAGCAGGGCGGCGATTCCTGGTACTTCCTGACCGCCGACTACGCCTTCGGCCATGCGCTGGAGCGCGACGCGGCCGAGGTGGTGAAGGCCAACGGCGGCAAGGTGCTGGGCCATGCGCTGGCACCGTTCCAGAGTTCGGATTTCTCCTCCTTCATCCTCCAGGCGCAGGGCTCTGGCGCGAAGGTGGTGGCGCTGGCCAATTCCGGCGGCGACACCATCAATTCGGTGAAGCAGGCCGCGGAGTTTGGCCTGTCGCAGAAGCAGAAGCTCGTCAGCCTTCTCATCTTCCTGTCAGATATCCATTCTCTGGGCCTGAAGACGGCGCAGGGCCTGATGCTCACCAACGCCTTCTACTGGGACCTGAACGACGGCACCCGCGCCTTCGGCAAGGCCTTCGGGGCGCGCAACAATGGGCGCATGCCGACCATGAACCAGGCCGGCACCTATGCCGCCACGCTGCACTGGATGAAGGCCATCGCCGCCATGGACAAGGCGAAGGCCCATGACGGCGCCGCCGTGGTCACACAGATGAAGGCCATGCCCACCGACGACCCGCTGTTCGGCAAGGGCCACATCCGCGCCGATGGCCGCACCATCCACAACATGTACCTGTGGCAGGTGAAGACGCCGGAGGAGTCCAAGGGCCCCTACGACTATCTGAAGCTGGTGGCGACCATCCCCGGCGACGAGGCCTTCCGCCCCATGTCGCCCGAGGCCTGCCCGATGCTGAAGAAGGCCGGCTGAGGTGACAGCGCCGGCGACAGCCGCCCGCACGGACGGCAAGGCCTTTTCCCTCGCGATCCTCGTGGTCGCGGAAGTGGCGGCGATGGCGACCTGGTTCGCCACCACCGCCTCTCTGGGGGCGATCCGGGCGCAGTGGAGCCTGTCGCCGTTTCAGGAGGCTTTGCTCACCAGTTCCGTGCAGGCAGGCTTCGTCGCCGGCACCCTCCTCAGCGCGCTGCTCTCCCTCGCGGACCGCGCCGATCTGAGGACGCTCTTCTCGGTCGCGGCCTTGGTCGCGGCGCTGGCCAACGGGGCCATCCTCCTGTTCGAGCCCACCCATCCGGCGGTGCCGCTGCTGCGGTTTCTCACCGGCATGTGCATGGCGGGGGTCTATCCCGTGGGCATGAAGCTCGCGGCCACCTGGGCCAAGGGCGATCTCGGCCTGCTCATCGGCATGCTGGTGGCGGCGCTGACGCTGGGCTCGGCCTCGCCCCACGCCATGGCGGCGGTCGGCGGGCTGGACTGGCGCGCGCCGGTGGCGGGCGCGGCGGCGAGCGCGCTGGTGGCCGCCCTCCTCATCCGCTTCGCCAAGGTCGGCCCCAACCATGCGAAGGCGCCGCCGCTGAAGCTCTCCAACGCCCTCGATGCGTTCCGTCGGCCGGCGCTCCGGCTCGCCAATCTCGGCTATTTCGGCCACATGTGGGAACTCTACGCCATGTGGGCGTGGATCGGCGCCTTCTTCGCCGCGAGCTTCGCTGCGCGCTATGGCGATGCCCCGCCCCTCGACCCGCGCCTTGCCACCTTCTGCGTGGTCGCCATCGGCGCCGTGGGCGCGCTCGGCGGCGGCTTCGCGGCCGACCGGCTGGGGCGGACCTTCGTCACGGCTCTGTCCATGGCGGTGAGCGGACTGTGCGCGGCGGGCATCGGCTTCCTGTTCGGGGCCTCGCTCTGGCTGGTGCTGCCGCTGGCGCTGGTGTGGGGCGTGACGGTGATTTCCGATTCCGCCCAATTCTCCGCCGCAGTGACGGAGCTGTCCGACCGCAGCCTCATCGGCACCATGCTGACGGTACAGACCTGCGTCGGCTTCCTCATCACGCTGGTGAGCATCCACCTCCTGCCCTATGCGGTGGATGCGTTCGGCTGGCGCTTCGCCTTCCTCATTCTCGCCATCGGCCCCTTCCTCGGCGTCCTCGCCATGCTGCGCCTGCGGCTCCGGCCGGAAGCCGCTGCCATGGCCGGCGGGCGGCGCTGATCCCTCTCCACGAGGCTTTCATGACCTTCACCAAGATCGCTTACGAAACCCGCGACGGCATCGCCCTCCTCACCCTCAACCGGCCCGAGCGCGCCAATGCGCTGGACCAGGAGATGCTGGGCGAGATCAACGCCGCCATGGACCGCGCCGAGGCGGATGCGGACGTGAAGGCGGTGATCGTGCGCGGCGCTGGCAATGCCTTCTCTTCCGGCTTCGACCTGAAGGCGCAGATGGAGGCGCGCCCGGTGGGCGTCGATGCGTGGCGGCCTGTGTTGCGCAAGGATTTCGACACGGTGATGCGCTTCTGGCACTGCCCGAAGCCCACCATCGCCATGGTGCGTGGCGCCTGCCTCGCTGGCGCCTGCGAGCTGGCGCTGGCCTGCGACATGACCATCGCCTCGGAAGACGCCTTCTTCGGCGAGCCGGAGCTGAAGTTCGGCGCCGGCATCGTGGTGATGCTGCTGCCGTGGATCGTCGGCCCCAAGATCGCCAAGGAAATCATCCGGCTCGGCGAGGACCGGGTGAGCGCGCAGCGCGCGGCCGAGATCGGCATGATCAACCGCGTCGTTCCCGCCGACCGGCTGGAGGACGAGGCGCTGCGCATCGCCCGGCACATCGGCGCCATCGACCCCAGCCTCGTGAAGGAAACCAAGCGCGCCCTCAACCGCGCACTGGAGACGCAGGGCATGTTGCAGGCGCTGGAGAGCGCGCTGGAGATCGACCTTTCCATCGAGGGCGCCGGCTCGGCCGACAAGATCGCCTTCTTCGATGTCGCCCGCCGCGAGGGCCTGCGCGCCGCCATCGCCTGGCGCGATGCGCGCTTCCCGACCCGCGAAGGCTGAGGAGGCCGTGATGGCGAAGACGGGCGCGCTCTGCCGCATCCTGGACGAAGCGGCCGGCACCGTGGCCGAGGACGGCGGCGCGGCTCACACCGCCGACGCCCTGCGTACTGCTACCTCCGGCCTCGCTGCGCAGCTGCGCGCGGATGGGCTCGCGCCGGATGAGCCGGTGATCGTCGCCGTGGCCAATCGCGCCGCGGACCTCGCCTCTTTCTTCGGCGTCTGGCAGGCGGGCGGCGTCGCGGTGCCACTCCATGCTGGCGCGGCCGAGATGACCCGTGCCACCATCCTCGAGCAGACCGGCGCCCGGTTCCTCGTGGCGGACGGCACCGTGGCGCGCCTTGCGGAAACGCCGCCGCCGGCCCGACCACTGCTCGACGGCGCGGCGCTGATTGTCTTCACCTCCGGCTCCACCGGCAAGCCCAAGGGCGTGGTGCTTGCCCATGACCGCTTCGCCGGAAAGCTCGATGCGCTTCAGGATCTGCTCGCCCTCACGCCCAACGACAAGGTGGTGCTGCCGCTCCAGCTCATCTTCATCTTCGGCCTGTGGGTGGCGCTGCTCTCCCTGAAGACGGGCGCGCGGCTCGAACTGGTGGGCAAGTTCACGCCCGCCGGCCTCAAGGCGCGTCTTGGCGAAGCCACCGTGCTCGCGACCGTCCCCTCCATGCTGCGCACCCTGTTCGGTGAGGGCGAGGTGGCGGCACCGCAATTGCGCACCATCCTCACCGGCGGCGAAGGGCTGGGAACGCATCTGGCCGGGGCGATCGCGACGCAATTGCCCGGTGCCGGCGTGTTCGACCTCTACGGTCTCACCGAGACCGGCTCCTGCGACTTCTGCCTGAGGCCGGCGGACGCGGAGACGGGGCGCGGCTCCATCGGCCGGCCGACGCCGGGTATCGACTACCTCATCTCGGACGATCCTGCCGCCGGAGCCACGGGCGCGGGGCCAGACGCGGCGGGTGAGCTGCTCATCCGCACGCCCTTCGGCATGATCGGCTATCTCGACAATCCCGACCTCACGCAGACCGCCTTCCGGGATGGCTTTTGCCGCACCGGCGACGTGGCACGGCGACGGCCGGATGGGTGCGTGGAGATCGTCGGCCGCATCAAAGAGATCGTCTCCCGCGGCGGCAACAAGATCGCCCCGGCGGAGATCGAGACGGTGCTGTGCGCCCATCCCGCCGTCGCCCAGGCCCTCGCCGCTGGCGTGCCCGACCCGCGCCTCGGCGAGGCGCTCCATGCAGCCGTGGTGCTGCGGACGGGAAGCGGTGCCTCTGCCGATGAACTGCGCGCGTGGTGCGCGGCGCGCATCGAGCGGTTCAAGGTGCCGGACGCCATCCATGTGGTGGCCGCGCTCCCCACCGGCCCCACGGGGAAAGCCTACCGGCCGGGCATCCGCGCCCTCGCCGACGCGGCAGTTCCGACCGGAACGCAAGGCCGCTAGGACCGGGGCGGCGGTTCTTTCCAGCACCGCCGTTGCCCGCCGCTCCCGCCTGCGAGACCCAATGTCGCGCTCCCGCCGTGGAACCCGGCCCCGCCTTCGCGCCTTCCTTCCGAGATGCCGTAGAGGCATGTCCGAACATCCGGGGGCGAAGGGACGCATTGCTCGACCGCCGATCATTCATGCTGGGTGCGACTGCGCTTTCGGCTCTTCAGGCCGCCGCAGCTCATCCCGCGCTTGCCCAGGAGGGCGAGCGGTTCGATGCCGACACGGTACGCAACACGGCGCGCCAGCTTGCCGCCAAGCCCTTCAAGCAGGGCAACCAGTCGTTGCCGGCGGAGCTCGACAAGCTCAGCTATGACGACTACCGCAACATCCGTTTCAACGCCGATCGTTCGATCTGGCGCGGCCAGCGGCTGCCGTTAGAGATGCAGCTGCTGCATCGAGGCTTCCTGTTCCGCGATCAGGTGGATGTCTTCGTGGTGGCCGAGGGGCGGGCACGGCGCATCGCCTACGATCCCGGCCTGTTCCGCTTCGAGCACGGGCTGAAGACGCCCCAGCCCGGCACCGACCTCGGCTTTTCCGGCTTCCGCCTGCACGGACCGCTGAACCGCCCCGATTATCTCGACGAGATCGCGGTGTTTCAGGGCGCGAGCTATTTCCGCGCCGTCGCCAAGGGGCAGGGCTACGGCACCTCAGCCCGCGGTCTGGCTGTGAAGACGGCATCGGCCTCCGGCGAGGAATTCCCTGTCTTCAAGGCCTTCTATGTGGAGCAGCCGCGACCGGACGTGCCCTCCATCGTCGTCCACGCTTTGCTCGACAGCCCGAGCGCCACGGCGGCCCATCGCTTCACCATCCGCCCCGGCGATGCGACCGTGATGACCGTTGAGATGGCACTGTACCCCCGCACGGACCTGACCGAGGCGGGCATCGCGCCGCTCACCAGCATGTTCCTGTTCGGCCCGGCCGATCATGCGGGCTTCGACGATTTCCGCCCCGCCGTCCGCGATGCCGAGGGCCTCGCCATCACCGACGGCACGGGCGAACAGCTCTGGCGGCCGCTCTCAAATCCCGGCCGGCTTCAGATCAGCGTGTTCTCGGGCTCGAACATGCGCGGCTTCGGCCTGATGCAGCGCCAGCGCTCCTTCTTCGACTATCAGGATCTGGAAGCACGCTACGAGAAGCGGCCGAGCGTGTGGGTGGAGCCCATCGGCGACTGGGGCGAAGGCGCGGTGCATCTCGTGGAGATCCCCACGCCGCAGGAAGTCCACGACAACGTCGTCGCCTTCTGGCGCCCCAAGGACGCCCTGCGCAAGGGCAGCGAATACACCTACACCTATCGCCTGCACTGGACGTGGGACATGCCCACCCCGCCGGCCCTCGGCCGCGTGGCCGGCACGCGCGCGGGTGGGACCGACGAGCGGCGGCTGTTCGTCATCGATCTGGTGGACGGCCCCATGGCGGGGCTGACGCCGGACGGCATCCGGCTGGATGTCTCCGCCAGCGCGGGAGAGGTCCGCGACGTGGTGCTCCAGCCCAATCCGGAAATCTCCGGCGCCCGTCTCTCCTTCGCCTTCGAGCCGAAGGGCGCGAACCTCTCGGAATTGCGGGCGCGTCTCATGAAGGGCGATGTGCCCCTCACCGAAACCTGGCTCTATCGATGGACGCCCTAGCGCACGCCCGGCCGGCCACGCGCCAGGCCCCGGAGCCCGCTTTGCCGCCCGAAGCGCCCCTCGCCATGCCGGCGCAGGATTTCCGTCGCAGGCCGGAGCAGGTCAGGTCCGGGACGCGGCTCGGCGCAGCGCTTATCGCGCGCCGCGTCTTCGTGTTCGGCGGGGCCATCGCGCTGACCGGCCTTGCCGCCTACGAGATGTACAAGGTGCTCGACGTGGGCGGGCTGACCTACCTCGAATACGCGGTTCTGGTGCTGTTCGTCGTCCTCTTCGCGTGGATCGCCCTCGCCTTCACCAATGCCCTCGGCGGCGCCATCAGCCTCCTGTCGGGCCGCAAGGCGCTCGGCATCGACCCGGACGCGCCCCTGCCCGCCCCGACCATCCGCACCGCCCTCCTCATGCCCTGCTACAACGAGGAGCCGAACCGCGTCTTCGCCGGCCTGGAAGCCACATGGCGCTCGCTGGAGGCGACCGGGTGCGCCGGCCTGTTCGACGTGTTCATCCTGAGCGACACCACCGATCCGGATGTCTGGGTCGCGGAGGAAGCCGCCTTCCTCGCCCTGCGCCGGCGCACCGGCGGCCGCTTTTTCTATCGCCGCCGCGCGCAGAACACGGACCGTAAAGCCGGCAACATCGCCGATTGGGTCACTCGCTTCGGCGGCGCCTACGAAGCCATGCTCATCCTCGACGCCGACAGCGTGATGACCGGCGACTGCATGGTCCGCCTCGCCCACGCGCTGGAGCGCAGTCCGGATGCAGGGCTCATCCAGACACTGCCGGTGATCGTCGGCGGGCGCACGCTGTTCGCCCGGCTCCAGCAATTCGCAGGGCGCCTCTATGGCCCCCTCATCGCCCACGGACTTGCCTGGTGGCACGGGCCGCAGAGCAATTACTGGGGCCACAACGCCATCATCCGCACCCGCGCCTTCGCCGAGGCGGCGGGCCTGCCGCACCTCAAGGGGCGCAAGCCGTTCGGGGGGCATATCCTGAGCCACGATTTCGTGGAGGCGGCGCTGCTGGTGCGCGCAGGCTGGGGCGTCCACATGGTGGCCGGCCTTCCCGGCAGCTACGAGGAAGGGCCGCCTTCCCTCACCGATCTGGCCGTGCGCGACCGCCGCTGGTGCCAGGGCAATCTCCAGCACGCGGCCGTGCTGCCGGTGCGCGGGCTCCGCTTCGCGAGCCGCATTCATCTGCTCACCGGCATCGGTTCCTATGTCTCGGCGCCGCTATGGCTGCTGATGCTGCTGGCGGGCCTTCTCACCTCCCTTCAGGCGCGCTTCGTGCCGCCGGATTATTTCCCCTCCGGCTTCGCTTTGTTCCCGGTCTGGCCGGCGCAGGACCCGGTACGCGCGGCCTGGGTGTTCGGCGCCACCATGGCGGTGCTGCTGATGCCGAAATTCATCGCCTTCGCGCTGATGCTCGGTGATGGCACGGCGCGACGCGGCTTTGGCGGCGCGGGGCGGACCTTCCTCGGCATGATCAGCGAGATCCTGCTCTCGGGCCTCATGGCGCCGGTGACCATGGTGTCCCAGTCCTTCGCAGTGGTGAGCATCCTCATGGGGCGGGACGGCGGGTGGAATCCGCAGCGGCGGGACGACGGCAGCCTCGGCTGGCGGGAGGCGTTCCGGCACTTCTGGCCCCACACGCTCCTCGGCCTCGGCTTTGCGGCCGCGACCGCCGCCATCGCGTGGCCGCTGATGGCGTGGATGTCGCCGGTGATCCTCGGACTTCTCACCGCAGTGCCGCTCGCGGTGTGGACCAGCCGTCCGCGCCGTCCCGGCGGACTTCTGGAAACGCCGGAGGCGAAGACCCCTCCGGCCGTCCTGCGCTCGGCCACGGACCTGCGCGCCGCCCTCGCCGGAACCGACGGTCCGGCGGAGGCCGTCGCGCACCTTGCCGGCGATCCCGACCTCCTCGCCTTCCATCGCAATGCGTTGCCCGCGCAGGGCAAGCGCCTGCCCGGCGATGTCCGCCCCGATCGCCTCGTCGCGCGGGCGAAGATCGAGGATGCGCGCTCGCGCGCGGAGGCGCTGACGGGGCTCTCGCCTAAGGAAAAGGCCGCCGCCCTCGCCGACGATCAGGCCCTCGCCCGGTTGCTCGCACTCACCTGAACGCCCGCCCCGGGACCGGCGCGATCAGTCCCGGTCCGACACGGACCGGCGAATGTGGGCGGCGAGATGATCCGCCGCCGACGAGCCGCCGGGGTGGCGCTCCCACAGGATGAGATCCACGCTTTCGAGCGGCGGCAGACCTTCCGCGCTGCCGAGACGCACCAGCCCCGGCGTGCGGACGGATTGCGCGAGGACGCATACGGCGGAATCCGCCAGAGCCATGGATTGCAGGCCGGCGATGCTCTCCGAGATGCAGGCGATGCGCCAGCGTCGGCCAATATGGTCGAGCGCCGCTAGCGCATAATCCCGGTAGAGATTGCCGTCCGGCAGCATGGCCAGCGGAATGGGGTCCGCAAGGTGGGCGCTGCCGCCCTCCGCACCCAGCCAGATCAGCGGTTCGGGCCGCAGCAGCGTTCCGGTGCCGACGCGCGGGGAGACGCCCGGCATGCGGGTGGCAATGGCGATGTCGAGGAGGCCCTCGGTCATGTCCTGCGCCAGCTGCCGCGACAGCGCGCAGCGCACCGTCACCTCGACGCCCGGATAGGTGTCGCGGAAGCGGGCCAGCGTCTCCGGCAGGAGGAAGGCGGCATAGAGATCCGGGCAGCCGAGCGTGACGCGGCCCGCCACATCGTCGGCGGAAAGCCGCAGCCGGGCTTCCTCATCCAGCCGCAGCATGGTGCGCGCATGGGGCAGCAGCATCTCGCCGTGCCGCGACAGCTTGAGATGCCTCAAGTCCGGCTCGAACAGGGGAAAGCCCGCCGCCGCCTCCAGCCGCCGGATCTGCAGGCTGACGGCCGGCTGGGTGCGGTTCAGGCGCCGGGCGACACGGGTCACGCTCTTCTCCTCCACCAGGAGAACGAAGGTGCGCAGCAGGGCGATTTCCAGCGGCCGGGACATGCCGCCCATTAAAATAACTTTGCCAAGAGCAAAGCAATATAAATTTGATTTGATCGTAATGCATCTGTCTAATCTATGAGCGGTCGCGATCGACTGTCCAATACCTGCTCAAGATCTGCGATTTTGATGCACATCAAAAAGGCATTTGCGCAACCGCAAGGCATTGTCGCCCTGCGCCGTGGAGGCGATGTGAACCCCAGCCCCTTCCTTCAGGTCCACGGTCTGACCCGGCGCTATGGCGGCGTCGCCGCACTCGACGGCGTCACCCTCGATCTCGCCCGTGGCCAGGTCACCGGCCTCATCGGCCCCAATGGTGCCGGCAAGACGACGCTGCTCAACGCACTGACGGGGCTCGCCCGGCCGGAGGCCGGAACGGTGCTCCTGGAGGGCGAGAATGTCACCGGCCTTCCGGCCCATGTGATGGCTGCCAAGGGCGTGGTCCGCTCCTTCCAGATCGTGCGGGAGCTCTCAAGCCTCACCGTGTTCGAGACCCTTCTCGCCGCCCCGCCGGCCCAGAGTGGGGAGACGGTGACGGGCGCCCTGTTCGGCCGCCGCAAATGGTGGGCGCAGGAGCGCGCCAATGCCGATCTCGCCCGTGCGCTGCTGGAGCGGGTGGGGCTCGTGAAGCTCGCCGACCAGTCGTCCGCCATGCTCTCCGGCGGCCAGAAGAAGCTGCTGGAAATGGCCCGCGCACTGCTGATGAAGCCGAGACTGATCCTGCTGGACGAGCCGGGCGCCGGCGTCGCGCCGCCGCTGCGGCTGGAGATCGTGCGGCTGGTGCGGGAGCTGAAGGCGGAGGGCCTGTCCTTCGGCATCGTCGAGCACGACATGCATCTGGTGGAGGAGGTGTGCGACCACGTTCACGTCCTCGCCCAGGGGCGCGCCCTCGTCTCCGGTACCTTCGCCGAGGCCACGGCAGACCCGCGCGTCGTCTCCGCCTATCTCGGGGTGGCGGCATGACTGCGCGCCCCTGCGATCCGAAGGCGGAAGAACTCTCCCTCGCGCTTGCCGTCTCGGGCTTGCGCGCCGGCTACGGCCGGGGCGGCGATATCGTCTGCGGCATCGATCTCGCCCAGACGGCGGAGAGCATCGTCGCCGTCATCGGCCCGAACGGCTCGGGCAAGTCGTCCTTCATCAAGACCATCGCCGGCCTCGTGCCGACGCGGGCCGGAACGGTGGCGGTGACGGGGCGGGACATCACCACGCTCTCGCCGGCACGCCGGGTGGCGTCGGGGCTCGCTTATGTGCCTCAGGAAGCCAACATTTTCGCCACCCTCACCATCGCCGAGAACCTGAAGCTCGCCACCGAATTCCTGCGCGGGCGCGCCGGCGTCGGGCCGGAGCAGCGGGAGAAGGTGCTCGATCTCTTCCCCGAACTGCGGCAGCGGCCGCGCACGCTCGCGGGCAACCTCTCCGGCGGCCAGCGGCAGATGCTGGCCTTCGCCTGCGCCCTCCTCGCCAATCCCGAAGTGCTGCTGCTCGACGAGCCCTCGGCCGGTCTCTCGCCCAAGATTGTCGGCGAGACCATGGAAGCGGTGGTGCGCGTGCGGGAGGCCGGCGTCACCGTGCTGCTGGTGGAGCAGAACGTCGCCGCCGCGCTCGGCATCGCCGACGAGGTGGTGGTGCTGGTCGCCGGCCGGCTCACACTCCGCGCCTCCGCCGCCGACATCCGCCAGGCGGACCTCGCCGGCCTCTTCTTCGGAAAGGCGGCCTGAGCCATGGCGCTTCAGCTCTTCCTCAATGGCCTCGTCACCGGTCTGCTGCTGGCCCTGCCGGCGCTGGCGCTGACACTGGTGTTCGGCATCCTGCGCTTCGCCAATTTCGCGGTGGGGGCGTTCCTCACCCTCGGCGCCTATGCGGCTTATACGGCGAATGTGGTGCTCGGCCTGCCGCTGCCCATCGCCGCCGCTTTCGCCGCGGGCACGGTGGCGCTCGCCTCCCTCATCGCCGATGCACTGGTGTTCGAGCGGCTGCGGACGCGCGGCTCCATCACGCTGCTGGTTGCCTCCATGGGCGTGTCGCTGGTGGTGGAGAACATCTGCCGCTTCATCTTCGGCAATGCCGCCAGAAGCTTCGATCTCGCGGTGGCGCGGCCGATGCGCTGGAACGGCCTGCGCATCAACCACGAACAGCTCATCACCGCCGGCGTGGTGATCATCGCGCTCGTTCTGCTGCACCTTCTCATCACCGCCTCGCCGCTCGGCCGGGCCATGCGAGCGGTGGCGGACAATGCCTCCCTAGCCGCCGTGCGCGGCGTGGAGCGGCGCACCATCGCCCGCATCACCTTCGCCCTCACCGGCGCGCTGATCGGGCTCGCCGGCGTGCTGGCGGGGCTGGATCGCGCCATCGATCCGCTGATGGGCTGGAACTATCAGATCCCCATCTTCGCCGCCGCCATCCTCGGCGGGCTGGGCAGCCCGATCGGCGCTGTGGCGGGCGCGCTCCTCATCGGCGTGGCGGAGGAGATGTCCGCCCTCGTCCTGCCCGTCTCCTTCCGGCAGATCGTGAGCTTCGGCGTCATCCTGCTGCTCCTCCTGTTCCGCGCCAATGGCCTGTTCGGGAACAAGGCCATCCGAAAGTGAGGGCGCGGCAATGATCTCCTACCTCGTCACCGTCGTCATCCTCGTCGCCATCGCGGCCCTCGTGGGGCTGGCGCTGAACCTGCAATGGGGCCTTGCCGGGCTGGTCAATTTCGGCGTCGCCGGCTTCGTCGCACTGGGTGCCTACACGCTGGCCATCAGTGCGCCGCATGTGGGCTGGCTCGCCGGCATGGTGCTCGCTGCGGCCGTTTGCGCGGGCCTTTCCATGCTGCTGTCGCTGCTCACCATCCGGCTGGAGGAAAACTACCTCGCCATCGTCACCATCGGCTTCGCGGAGATCGTGCGCATCCTGCTGCTCAATCTCGGCGAGCTGACCGGCGGGGCGCTCGGCATCGCGGATATTCCCCGCCCGTTCGCAGGTATCACGCCGGCGGGATGGGGCGATGCGGTGATCCTCGCCTTCGCGCTGGGGCTGGTGGCGATCGTCTTCGCCTTCAGCGAGGCGCTGGTCCGCTCGCCCTTCGGTCGGGCGCTGCGCGCTGTGCGGGACGATGCGACGGCCGCAGCGGCGCTCGGCAAGCCCGTGCTGGCCCTGCGGGTGCGCGCCTTCGCCATCGGCGGGGCGATCATGGGGCTGGCGGGGGCGCTACACGCGTTCTTCCTCACCTATATCGACCCGAGCCAGTTCACCCCCATCATCACCGCCTATGCCTTCATGGCGGTGATCGCCGGTGGGCGTGGTTCCAACCTCGGCCTCGTCCTCGGTGCCGGCTCCATCATGCTGATCCTGGAGGCGACGCGCTTCCTGAAGGACGTGATCCCGGGCGTCGATGGCGTCCAGCTCTCCGCTTTGCGGCTCGGGATGATCGGGGTGGGCATCGTCCTCCTCCTCATCCTGCGGCCGGAAGGCCTCGTCGCCGAGCCGAAGCGCCGCTTCGCCGACTTCTTCCCGCCCGAAAGCGAGAAAGCCTGATGCCCCGCGTCGCCCCCCTCACCGCGGCCGACCTGCCGCCCCCCTATGCGGAGGTCTTCACGGCCTTCGCCGGCGGCTATTCCGATTTCCGCGACCAGGCGTCGGTGCTCGCCCATGTGCCGCCCGCGCTCGATCATCTCTACCGGATGCTGATGGAGCTGCGGGCGCGGGAAGGCGTGCCGTTCCGCTACATCGAGCTGGCGGTCGTGACCGTCTCGAAGCTCAATGCCTGCCCCTATTGCGTCTCCCACCACACCCCCCTGCTGGAGGTGGAGGGCGTGCCCGAGGAGGCGGTGGCCGCCCTCCCCGCCAGCGATCATCCCGCCTTCGATGCGGCCGACCGCGCGGTGATCGACTATGCCCGGCTCGTCACCCAGCGCGCCTGGGGCATCCGCGACCACGTGTTCGATGACCTCCGGCAGCATTTCACCGAAGCGCAGATCGTCGAACTGACGTTGCGCGCGGCGCTGGCCGGCTTCTTCAACCGCTTCAACGACGCATTGCAGATCGACGACGGCGCCGCCGAGGCGCTGCTCCACCTCCATCCCGAACCCGACACAGCAGCAGGAGAACAGCCGTGACGCGCAGTCTGCCCCTCACTCGCCGGCACGTGGTCGCCGGCCTCGCCTCGCTTCCGGCGGCCGCCCTGCTGGGCCGGCCGGCGGCGGCTCAGGCGGCCGAGATCCCCATCGGCATGGTGCTGCCGTTTTCTGGCGCCACCGGGCCCTACGGCCCGGACATGAAGAAGGCCGCCGAGATGGCGGTGAAATGGGTGAACGATGCCGGCGGCATCCTCGGCGGACGCCCGCTGAAGCTGTTCATCGAGGATTCCGAGACCAATCCCACCGTCGGCGTCACCGGCACCAAGAAGCTGCTGGAAGTGAACAAGGTGGAGCTGGTGGGCGGCTTCTGGGGCAGCCCCATCGCGCTGGCGGCCAAGCCCATCATCCTCGCCGCCGACAAGGTGCAGATGGTCTCCTGCTCGGCCAATGCCGTGACCGAGGGTGACACCAAGGGCATGGTCTTCCGCTTCCAGGCCAAAAGCACGTCCTGGGGCCCGGCCGGCGCCAAGGTGATGAAGACCATCGGCGCCAAGACGGCGGTGGTACTGGCCCAGCAGAACCCCTTCGTGGTGGCCATGATCGAGCCGTTCAAGGCGGAGTTCGCCAAGCTCGGCGGCAAGGTGCTCGACGTGGTGATGTACAACCCGGACCAGCCCTCCTACCGCTCGGAAGTCGAAAAGGCATTCGGCGGCGAACCCGACGCGGTGTTCTGCCTCTCCCTGCTGACGGATTTCGTCTCCATCGCCAAGGAAGTCTATCGCGGCGGCTTCAAGTCCAAGATCGTCGCGCTCTCCATCGGCGCCGATGCGGAGGGCAAGTTCCTCCAGGCCGTCGGCCCGGAGGTGGCGAACGGCATCTACCACCTTCAGCCCGCGCCGCCGCTGGACTCGCCGTCCTACAAGAAGTTCGTGAAGGAGATGGGCGCTGCCCCCGGCACCGTCTTCCTCTTCGCCGGCAATGCCCACGACCAGATGTGCGTCACCGCCCTCGCCATGGAGCACGCCAAGTCATCCGACGCGAAAGTGTGGGCGAAGTCCGTGTTCGAGGTCTGCAACCCGCCCGGCGAGGAGGTGGACGACGTGGTGAAGGGCCTCGAACTCATCCGGGCCGGCAAGAAGATCAAGTTCGTCGGTGCCGGCGCCACCTGCGATTTCGACGCCCGGGGCGACCAGATCAACCGCTCCTTCCTAGTCCAGGAGATCAAGGGCGGAAAGAACGTCTCCCTCGGCATCATTACCTGACGCCCAGGCTCCCATCCCCCGGCCCGGCCGGGGGATGACCATCCAGTCAAAACACCAAGGTCTCATCATCAGCATGCGCAGGGCATCCGGCGCGTGAACCGGAAAGCCTTGCCCAAGATCGGGACAGGGAGGATCTACCATGCCAAAACCCATGCATCTGTGCGGCTTCCTCATCGCCGGCCCGGTGGTGCACAGCCACGCCATCTGGCGCAATCCGGCGCACGAGACGCCGTTCCTCAGCCTCGACCACTACGTGCGCATCGCCCGCCTGCTGGAGCAGGGGTGCTTCGACTTCCTGTTCTTCGCTGATCGTCTCGCCATCGCGGATCGCTACGGCGACAGCCATGCCGCCGGCCTCGCCCGTGGCGATCAGGACGCGACCCGCATGGACCCCATGCCGATCCTCGGCGCCATGGCGGCGGTGACGCGCCACATCGGCCTCGGCGCCACACGCTCCACCACCTATGACGCGCCCTACAACATCGCCCGCGAGTTCGCGACGCTGGACCACATCTCCGGCGGGCGGGCGGCGTGGAATGTCGTCACCTCCATGAACGACGGGGAGGCGCTGAACTTCGGCACCGTGCCGCATCTCGGCCATGACGAGCGCTACGACCGCGCCGACGAGTTCATGGAACTCGCCTTCCGCCTCTGGGACAGCTGGGACGAAGATGCCCTCGTCCTCGACCGGGCGGCCGGCATCTACGCCGATCCCGCCAAGGTGCATTACGTGAACCATCGCGGGCCGTGGTTCCAGTCGCGCGGGCCGCTCAACATCCCGCGCAGCCCGCAGGGGCGGCCGGTGATCGTCCAAGCGGGCTCCTCCGGGCGCGGCAAGGCGTTCGCGGCGCGCTGGTCCGACGTGATCTTTGCGCTCCAGCCCAATATGGAGCGGATGCGTGCCTTCAAGGCCGATGTGGCGGGCGCGCTCGAAGCGGCGGGCCGTCCGCCGGGGGCGAGCAAGGTGCTGATGGCCATCATGCCCTTCATCGGCGCCACCCGCGCCGAGGCGGAGGCGAAGGAGGCCCTGCACGATTCCCTGGCCGATCCGGTCGCCGGCCTCTCCACACTGGCGGCACACGCCAACACCGACTTCTCCAGCCTGCCGATGGAGGCCACGGTGAAGGAGATCGCCGCCTCGGGCAGTCAGGGCAACCTCGCCGCGCTCCGCAGCATCACGCCCGATGGCGGCATGACCATCGCCGAGGCGGGCGGCGTCTATGCGCGCGGCGTCATGTGCCCGCGCGCCGTGGGGACGGCAGAGGACGTGGCGGACCAGCTCATCGCCATCATCGACAGCGGCGCGGCGGACGGCTTCGTGGTGTCGCCGGCCTTCCTGCCGGACACGTTCGAGGACTTCGTGCGCGAAGTCGTGCCGCTCCTGCAGGCGCGCGGCTACCTGCGGCGCGGGTATGGCGGCGGGCACCTGCGCGATCTCCTCACCGAGGGGGCGGCCTGATGAGCCGCGCCGCTCCCCTCGCGACGCAGCCCGTGGATGCGGCCGACTTCAAGGCCGCCATGCGGGTTCTGGCGGCGAGCGTCACGGTCATCACCTCGCGCCGCGGCGACCAGCTCAATGGCATGACGGCGACGGCGGTGTGCAGCGTCAGCACCGCCCCGCCGCAGATCCTCGCCGTGGTGAACCGCGAGACCACCTCCCACGGCTTGATCGCCGACAGCGGCGCCTTCGCGGTGAACATTCTCGCCGCACACCAGCAGGAATTGGCGGGCCGCTTCGCCCGCCGGCTCGACCGGCCATTCGAGGATGTGGCGCATGGATTGGGCGAGACCGGCTGTCCTCTTCTCGCCGAGGCGGTGGCCGTGATCGAGTGCCGGCTGCGCGAGCGCCACCACGCCGGCACGCACACCATCTTCGTCGGCGAGGTGGTCGGCGTCAGCTGCCGCGGTGCCGAGCCGCTGCTCTATTTCGACGGCAGCTATCGGCGGCTCGCGGCTGCTGCGGATGAGGCCCCGCCGTCTTGGCGGTGAACGCACGCCGCGGGTTCAGGCGTGCGCCAAAAATCTCAGGTCCCCTTGGCGCTCAGGGCTCGCGACCGGCCAGGACGGCCGCGCGAGCCCTGAGACACGCCCGCCAAAGCTAGCGGTTCACGACGCGGCCGCTGAAGGTCAGGACCATCACCGCACCGAGCACCAGAATTGCCGCCAGGGTGTGCAGGGCAACCATGCCACCATCAACGACATGATCGCGCAGCCACCCGATCGCGAACGGCGCGGCGAACCCGCCCAGCGCGAGGGCGGAATTGATGAGCGCGAGGCCGCCCGCCAATGCCGGGGCGCCGAGGACAAGGCCTGGCAGCGTCCAGAAGGTGGCGATGGCCGAGCTTATTCCCGCCACACCCATCGTCAGCCCGATCAGCACCGTGGTGAGATCGCCGCTGGACTTGACGGCGATCACGATGCCCAGGGCTCCGACGAGGATGGGCACCACGAGGTGCAGGCGCCGCTCCCGGAAGCGATCCGAAGACCACCCCGCACCGATGATGACAACGATGGAGAACAGGTGCGGAATGGCCGACAGAAGGCCGATCATCGTATTCGACCCGGCTCCCGCCTCCTTGAGCAGGGTGGGCATCCAGAATGCAATTCCGAGGAAGCCGGCGCCCAGCGAAAAGTAGATGAAGGTCAGCTTCCACAGCGCCAGGGACGTCAGCGCGTCGCGGAAGGAATGGCCCGGGGTCGCATGGGATTCCTCCACCTTGATCTGCTTCAGCCGCCCCCGGTCGGCCGGCGAAAGCCATTCGGCATCCTCGGGTCCGTCGCGCAGGATGAAAAGGCAGGCAATTCCCAGGAGAATGGACGGAAAGCCCTCGACCAGGAAGAGCCACTGCCACCCCTTCAGCCCGCCGACCTGATGCAGGGCGTCGAGGAGCCAGCCCGAGACCGGGCCGCCGATCAGGCCGGAGATGGGAATGGCGCAGATCAGGGCCGCCATGATGCGCCCGCGCAGCCTGCTCGGGTACCATGTGGTCAGGAAGTAGATGATACCCGGAAAGAACCCGGCTTCCGCAACCCCGAGCAGGAAACGCAGGATGTAGAATGAGACCTCGCCCTGCACGAAAAGTGTCGCACAGCTGATGGCGCCCCAGCTGATCATGATGCGCGCCAGCCAGAGCCGGGCGCCGACGCGATCGAGGATGAGGTTGCTCGGCACCTCGAGGAAGAAGTATCCGATAAAGAAAATACTTGCGCCGAACCCGTACACGGAGTCGCTGAATTGCAGGTCCTTCGCCATGGATATCTTCGCGAATGACACGTTCACCCGGTCGATATAGGCGAATAGGTAGCAAAGCATGATGAACGGGATGAATTTCCAGCTTATTCTTGCGAACAGGCTCCCGTCCTCGTCACTGGCGCCCGCGCTGGCGATTGCTGTTGTATCGGAGCTCATGTGGTTTCCCCCGAATTCATATTATCGTTGTTTGCACGTCACGCCGCGTATCTCGACTGCCGGCGCTCCAGCAGGCGCAGCAGAGCCTTCCAGTCGCGCTCGTCGATGAAGGGGTCGATATCCTCGAACTGCTTCGCCGTCCGCCGGGCGACGGCCTCGGACGGGAAGATGAGGGACGAGCCGGCAGACTGGGCGGCCACCTGGATCTTGCAGGCCGTCTCCAGGTAATACATGAGCTCGAACGCGTCCCGGACCGTCTTTCCGCACGTCAGAAGCCCGTGATTTTCCAGAATGAGTGCGTTGTGCGAGCCGATATCGCGCACGAGACGCGTCTGCTCGTCGAGATCGAGGGCGATGCCTTCGAACGGATGATAGCCGATCCGCTCGAAGAAGCGCAGGGCGTGCTGGGAGATGGGAAGCAGCCCCTCCTTCCGCGCGGAAACGGCGACGCCGGCGGCCGTGTGCGTGTGGAAGATGCATCGTGCGTCCGGTCGCGCGCGGTGTATGGCCGAGTGGATGACGAAGCCGGCGGGACTGACATCCAGCGGGTCGTCATCCAGCTGATTGCCGTCGATATCCACCTTCACGAGGTTCGATGCATTCACCTCCTCATAGAGCAGGCCGAAGGCATTGATGAGGAAATGCTCGTTCTCGCCGGGGATGCGCAGGGAGATATGATTGTAGATCATATCGGTCATCCCGTAGTGGGCGCACAGATGGTAGCATGCGGCAAGCTCGACGCGCGCCGCCCATTCCCCGTCGCTGACCCGGTGGCGCAAGGTGGCGCGACGCAGCAGTGACTGCTGCATTTTATCGTTGTTCATCACCCAGGATGCTCCCTATCATCTCTTTCAGCCATGTTTGGGCGGGGGTGAAGCTGCAGCAGCCGTCCTGCGAAATCCAATGCCGTGTGAGCTAAGGACATAACCAAAAATCATGCCCCTGGATTCGAGATTGGTCACGGCGTTCCTCGCGGTCGCCGAGCAGGGCTCTCTCAGCCGCGCGGCTCAGGTGCTCAACCTGACCCAGCCCGCCCTGACCCGCACGATCAAGCGCCTGGAGGCCCAGGTGGGCGCACCTTTGTTCGAACGCCAGCCGACCGGTATGACGCTGACCGCCTATGGCGAGGTGCTGCTGCGCCGCGCGCGCATCCTCGAAAGCGAGACCCAGACCACGCTCTCGGAGATCCGTGCGCTGCGGGGAATCGGGCAGGGCAGCGTCCGGCTCGGGGTTGTGTCCAGCGCGGCCGAAGTCCTTCTTCCGCCGTCGATCATGCGCATGGGGGCCGCATTTCCGGAGACGGTGTTCTCCATCGTCGTCGGGCTCGAAGACGAATTGGCCGTGCGCCTCGTGCACGGCGAGCTGGATCTGGCGGTGGCCTTCCATTTGCCGGAGGGACAGGACATTCAGTGTCTTGTCCGCGGCCCCTCGCACGAGGGCTGCTGCTTCGTCTCCGGCAGGGGGCACGCGCTCGCATCGCGCGCCAACCTCTCGCTGGAGGATATCCGGGAGGCCAATTGGGTGCTTCCGCCCGAAGGCACTTCGGTGCGCTCCCAGGTCAGCGAAGTGTTCGCCCGCAACGGGGTTCCCGCCCCCGACGTTCGGGTCGAGACGCAATCCCTGCTGGTCATGAAGGCCCTGGTGGAGCGGGCCGGCTTTTTGACCTGGCTACCACCGATGCTGTTTGAAGGGGTCGCTTCGCCTCTCGTCGCGCTCGATGTGAGACAGGCGCAGATGCAATCGAGCCGGAGCTTCTCGATCTATTGCCGGACGAACAGCTTGCTGACGGTCGCCGCATCCCGCGCGCTGCAGCAACTGCGGAAAGAACTGGGTTTCGGCCACCAGGCGGGGGGCGCCCGCGGTGCGACCTGAACAGCGGCCGGCGTCGCCCGCACCGTCGCCGCGCACCTATCGCAGCGCGCGCATGGCGCGGACGATCCAGTCGATCTGCGGCGCATAGTGCGTGCGCACGTCCTGGCTGCGGCAGGCGAGGTGATAGGAGAAGATGCCGGGCACCGAGAGGTCAAACAGGCGCACGAGTTCGCCCGTCCTGAGATAGTCCCGCACCACGAGGGAGCGCGCCATGGCGATGCCCTGCCCGGCCAGCGCGCCGCGGATGGTGAGGGCGATGTCGTCCAGAAGCGTGGACTGGGTGGGGTAGACGATGGGCAGGTCCGCCTTTTCCAGCCAGAGGTTCCACGTCACCTGGGAATGCAGCAGCAGCGGCACCTCGGGCATCCGTTCCAGCGACAGGTCCGGGTAGCGCGCGAGGAAGGCGGGGCTGCAGACCGGAAACACCTCCTCGTCCGCGATCTTCTCCACGATCATGCCGGGCACGTCGCCGGTGCCGTAGACCAGCGCGATGTCGGTGTCTTCAGGGCACTTTTCCTCAAGGTCCGGCAGGCTCGTCATGCGCAGCACGACGGGGCCGAGCACCTGCTTGAACTCATTGAGGCGCGGCAGCAGGAAATGCTCCGCCAGCGCCACCTGGAGCGACAGGTTCAGCATCTGCGGCCGCGGCACCGCCTGGGCGTGGGCCACCGCATAGGCCTGGCTGAGATAGTCGAGCGCACGCCTCGTCTCCGCCGCGAGGCTCCGGCCGACCACGGTGAGCGCCATGCGGTTGCCCTGCCGTGTGAAGAGCGGCTGGCCAACGGCCTCCTCCATGGCGCGGATCTGGTGGCTCACGGCGCTGTGGGTGATGCACATCTCCTCGGCCGCCGACGTGAAGCTGCCAAGGCGCGCCGCCGCCTCGAAGCAGCGCAGCGTCTGGAGCGACGGCAGGGAGCGATAGAGTTGAGACATTCCAATTTCACACGCGGCCACGGACAAATGCCCTTGAGGCATGGGGCCCCGCCGCCCGCATGTCAATTCCGCTCACATCCCGCTTGAAAATTGACCAATTGCGGCGCGCACCCGCCATTCCTATCAAGGTCCAAAGCCCTGTTCGCCAAGGCATTTCGTGGCCGAGGCGGAAAGGCCCGCGCAAAAGGCGCGGCAAGCAATAATCGTGGAGGAATACCGATGAGCCTCGATGTCTCTGGCAGCCGCCCCGCGGCCGCCGGCGCGCGCTGGTATGTGGGCGCCACAAAGGCCCAATGGCAGTCGTTCTGGTCCGCCTATCTCGGCTGGGCCCTCGACATCATGGACCTGCTGCTGTTCGCGATGCTGATCAGCCACATCAGCGCGGACCTCGGCATGGAGCGGTCCACCGCCGGCATGATCGCCTCCGCGAGCCTCGTGGCCACCGCCTTCGGCGGCCTCGTCTTCGGCTTCCTGGCCGACCGCATCGGCCGCACCCGGTCCATGGTGCTCTCCATCCTGTGCTACTCGGTGGGCACGCTGCTGTGCGGCTTCTCCCAGAGCATCGCGCAGTTGCTGCTGTTCCGCGTTGTCGTCGGCCTCGGTGTCGGCGGCGAGTGGTCGGCCGGTGCGGCCCTCATCACCGAGACCTGGCCCGCCCAGCACCGCGGCAAGGTCATGGCCTGGGTGCAGAGCGCGTTTGCCTCGGGCTATGCGCTGGCAGCCATCGTCGCGGCGGTGCTGCTGCCGGTGATCGGCTGGCGCGGCGTGTTCTTCTTCGGCATCGCCCCGGCGATGCTCGCCTTCTGGATCCGCCGCCACACGCCGGAGCCAGAGATCTGGAAGCAGCAGACCCGCCGGCTGACCTTCATGGAAACCGTGCGGATGCTGAGCGGCGAGCATGGACGCAGCACGCTGGTGTGCTTCGCCTTCACCGCGGCCGCCATGTGCGGCTACTGGGGCCTGTTCACCTGGATTCCCACCTGGCTCGCCACCCCCGTCGCCAATGGCGGCCCCGGCCTTGATCTCGTGAAGTCCACCACCTGGATCGTGGTGATGCAGGTGGGCGCGGCGCTCGGCTTCATCTCCTTCGGCTATGTGGCGGATTCGCTGGGCCGCAAGGTGGCGTTCATCGTCTACTTCGTGCTGTCGGCCATCGCGGTGCCGGTCTACACGATGATCTCCACGCCCACGGCGCTGCTGGCCTTCGGCCCTGTCGTCGCCTTCTTCGGCACCGGCTTCTACTCCGGCTTCGCCCCCACCTTCGCCGAGATGTTCCCCACCAACGTACGGGCCACGGCGCAGGGCTTCATCTACAACGCGGGCCGCGCGGTGAGCGCCCTCGCCCCGATGATGGTGGGCTTCCTCGCGGCAAGCTACGGCCTCTCCGGTGCCCTCGCCTTCACGGCCGGCTTCTTCCTGCTCGCCGGCCTCATCGTCCTCATCTTCCTGCCCGAGACGAAGGGAGCCAAGCTCCAATGAATGCCGTCACTTCCGCGCCGTCCCGCAGCTTCGATTTCGAGGACTGGCTGAAAGCCGCCGAGGCTGCCCGCAGCATTGACCTCAGCCACCCCATGCAGAAGGGAATGCCCATCCACCCGGCGCATCCCCCCTTCCACATCACCCTCAACAACCGGCACGGCGACGTGCTGCGCTCCTGCGGCCATTCCTCGTCCAACGAGCTGATGGTGACGAGCACCCACTCGTCTACCCACATCGATGCCCTGTGCCATGTCTCCGAACATGGCGCGCTCTATGGCAAGTATGATGCGGGCCGCGAGCAGCAGGGCACCGGCCTGTTCAAGGTGCACGGGGCGGAAACCATCGCCCCCATCTTCCGGCGCGGCGTGCTGCTCGATGTGGCACGCGCGCTCGGTGTCGAGGCGCTCGATCCCGCCCACGAGATCACCGTGGCGGAGCTGGAGGCGGCCGAGGCCGCATCCGGCACCCGTGTGGGCGCGGGCGACGTGGTGCTGGTGCGCACCGGCTGGGCGGCCTACTGGCAGGATTCGCCGAAATATCTCGGCCTCGATTCCGCCGGCGCGCCCGGCCCGGGCGTCGAGGGCGGGCGCTGGCTTGCGGCGCGCAAGCCGTTCTCCGTGGGCTCCGATACGTCCGCGTTCGAGGTGATGAACCACCACAACATCACGTTGGAGGTGCACATGATCCTCATCGCCCAGAACGGCATCCACATCATCGAGAACCTCACCCTCGACGAGCTGGGCGCGGCGGGTCAGGGCTCCTTCGCCTTCGTCGCCCAGCCGCTGCGGATCACCGGCGCCACGGGCTCGCCGGTCCGTCCCCTCGCCCTCCTGTGACCCCGCGACGGAACACGCACCCATGATGACCGAAGAGGAGCGCCGCCTCGGCGCCGAATCCATTCTCAAGGCCGAGCGGGAGGGCAAGCCGGTCGTCCAACTGAGCCGCACCTTCCCGCACATGGAGATCGAGGACGCCTATCGCGTGCAGGATCTGTGGGCGCAGGCGCGCATCGCCAACGGCGCCCGCGTGGCCGGCCACAAGATCGGCCTCACCTCCCGCGCCATGCAGATGGCCTCGAAGATGACCGAGCCGGACTATGGCCGCATCCTCGACGACGCGCTGTTCAACGACGGCGCCCAGATCCCCGCCGCGCGCTTCATCAAGCCGCGCCTTGAGGTGGAGCTGGCCTTCGTGATGGGCGAGGACCTCGAAGGGCCGGGCGTGCGCATCTATGACGTGATGCGCGCCACCGAGTTCGTCGTGCCAGCGCTGGAGATCATCGACTATCGCACCGAGGTGCCCCGCGCCATCGTGGACACCATCGCCGACAATGCCGCCTTCGCGGCCATCGTGGTGGGCGGGCGCGTCATCCGCCCCATGGACATCGACATCCGCTGGGTGGGCGCAACGCTGAGCAAGAACGGCATCATCGAGGAGAGCGGCGTCTCGGCCGCCATCATGGGCCATCCGGCGGCCGGTATCGCCTGGCTGGTGAACAAGCTTTCCGCCGTGGGCGCGAAGCTGGAGAAGGGGCAGATCGTGCTGGCGGGCTCCTTCACCCGGCCCGTGGACATCGCCGCCGGCGACGTGATAACCGCCGATTATGGACCGGTGGGCGCCATCAGCGTCTCCTTCACCTGAGGCTTTCACCTGAGGCTTTCCCATGAACCTGCCCCGCAACGCCTTCAAGGCGGCCCTGATCGAGGGCCGCCAGCAGCTCGGCCTCTGGTGCACCCTCTCCAGCGCCTACGCCACCGAAGTGGTGGCCGGTGCCGGCTATGACTGGCTGCTCCTCGACACGGAACATTCCCCGGCCGAACTGACGACGGTCCTCGCCCAATTGCAGGCGGTCTCGGCCTATCCGGTATCCCCGGTGGTGCGGCCGGCGGCCAATGACACCGTGCTCATCAAGCGCCTGCTCGACATCGGCGCTCAGAGCCTGCTCATCCCCTACGTGCAGAATGCCGAGGAGGCCCGCGCGGCCGTCGCCGCCACGCGCTATCCGCCCGATGGCATAAGGGGTGTGTCCGCCCTCACCCGCGCCACCCGCTTCGGCCGGGTGAAGAACTATGCCCACGCCGCCGCGCAGGAATTGTGCCTGCTGGTGCAGGTGGAGACGCAGGAGGCACTCGACCAGATCGACGCCATCGCCGCTGTCGAGGGGGTCGATGGCATCTTCATCGGCCCCGGCGACCTTGCCGCGAGCCTCGGCCACGTGGGCGACCTGAAGCATGCCCGCGTGGTGGATGCCGTGGAAAACGCCATCGTCCGCATCCGCGCCACCGGCAAGCCGGCGGGCATCCTCACGGGCGACCCCGCTTTCGCCAAGCGCTGCATCGATCTCGGCACGACCTTCACGGCCATCGGCGTCGACGCGGGCATCCTCGCGCGCCAGTCGGAGCAGGCGCTCGCGGCCTTCCGCTAGACCAGCGCTGGATTTAGGCCGGCGAGCCAATCGCGTCAGGCGCACCGGAAGCTGCCGCCGCAAATCGGCCTTGGATACCGGGCGGTTTCGGGACCGGGACGCCTCAGGCCCCTGCTGGCGGACGGTTGTAGCCGGGCGGCTGGGCGCGCTCGAACGCCGCCGCCGCGCGCACCACATCGTCCTCGCAATAGGAACGGCCGACGATCTGAAGGCCGATGGGCATGCCCTGCGGCGAGAGGCCGGCGCACACCGCCCCGGCGGGCTGGCCGGTGAGGTTGAAGGGGTAGGTGTAGAACACCCAGGACACGAGATTGCGGTCCTCCAGCCCCTCCGGCAGGTTGCGCCCGGCCTCAAGCGCGCTCACCGGGAGCACCGGGGAGATCAGCAGGTCGTAGCGCTCGAAGAACAGGCGCATCTTCTCGCGCAAGGCGTAGCGGGCAAAGACGCTGGCATAGTAGCTCTTCATCTCCTGGCCGAGGGCCGGCATCAGGATGTCCGCCACCGCCGGGTCCAGAAGCGCGCGGCGGTTTTCCAGCACATCGCGCAGGCGGGTGCCGACGCCGGCATAGAATTCCGCGGTCCACAAATCGGCGGGGTCGGTGTCGAACACCGCGTCCACCTGCTCCACATGGCAGCCCAGCGCCTCGAATGTCTGGGCAGCACGGTCGGTCGCGGCAATCACCTCGGGCGCGGGGCGGGCGTAGCCGAAGGTGGGGCTGTAGGCGACGCGCATGCCGGCCACGGAAGCCTGCGCCGCGCCCATCACGTCCGGCACCGGGCCGGCGACGGCGAAGGGATCACGCCGGTCGTGCCCGGCCACGGCGGAAAACAGCAGCGCCGCATCGCTCATGGAGCGGGCGATGGGACCCACATGGGCCAGCGTCGGCGTCGCCGAGGTGGGCCATACCGGCACCCGGCCGAACTGGCCCTTCAGGCCCGAAAGCCCGCTGAAGGCGCAGGGAATGCGGATGGAGCCGCCGCCATCGGTGCCCAGCGCGAACGGGGTGATGCCCGCCGCCACCGAGGCCGCCGCCCCCGCGCTCGACCCGCCTGGCGTCATGGCGAGGTTCCACGGATTGCGGGTGATGCCGGTGAGCGGGCTGTCGCCGATGGGCTTGCAGCCGAATTCGCTGGTGGTGGTCTTGCCGATGAGGATGCCGCCCTGCGCCTTCGCCCGCTCCACGGCGGGGGCGTCCACCTCGGCGATGTTGTCGGCCATGGCGCGGGAGCCGGAGGCATAGCGCACCCCCTTCACCGCCATCAGGTCCTTGGCGGAAAACGGCAGTCCGTGGATGAGGCCGAGCGGCGCGCCCTTCATCACCGCATCCTCGGCGACGCGGGCGGCGGCCATGGCCTCCTCCTCCAGGATGACGAAGAAGGCGTTGAGGGTCGGCTGGGTGGCGATGGCGCGATCGAGGGCGCGGCGCGTCAGCTCCACCGGCGAGACGTCGCGCCGGGCCACCAGCGTGCGCAGGGCCGTCGCGCTCAGGGTGTCGAACTCGGCGGACATGGGGCTGCTCCGGCGCGGGATTGATCTTGGGTGAAGACCGCAAGATGAGCGCTGCTGGATGGTCGGCAGTGACCATCCAGCAGACCCATACGTCTAGTCAGGGCAGAAGAGACGTATTCACAATGATCAGTTGAGGATAGCGAAGGCGCGCACCGGCGATCCGGAGCCGCCCTTGAACTTCAGCGGCACGCCGAAGAACTGGAATTCGCCCTTGCCCACCAGTTCCTCCAGATTCACCAGCCATTCCCAGTGGCTCATGCCGAGGTCGCGGCACAGGCGGTGCTGGGCGAAGATGTTGTCGGAGGGCTTGTCGGTGGAGGGGCCTTCCACGCCCTGCATCTTCGAGCCGCGGTCATACAGCCACTTGGTGGCTTCCGCCGTGAGCAGCGGATTCTTCCACACGGAATCCAGGCTCGGATAGTTGCGGTTGTGGAAGCCCGTGCACAGCAGCACGATGTGCCCGTCCACCTTCACGCCGGCGGCCGCCTCGGCCTTCTCCATATCCTCGACGGTGATCTCGCCGAGGTCCGGGATGTGGCGCAGGTCGAAGCACACCGCCTTGCCCATGAACATCTCCAGCGGCATCTCGTCGATGGGCGCGCCGTCCGGCTTCACATGGCGGAAGGCGTCCACATGGGTGCCCACATGGTCCAGCATGGCGATGAAGTTCGTCTGGAAGGTCATGGCGTCGCCGGGCACGCCGAGGCCCAGCGCCTTCGAGCTTTCGTGGCTCATGTGGGTGGTGATGACCGGCCGCTGAAATAGCTTGTGGGCCGGCATGTTGTCTTCGATGAGCAGGCTGAGGTCGACGATTCTGGACATGGGGGCTCCTTGGACTGGACGGACTTGCAAAATGATGAGGCTCAGGCCGCCGGTTTCTTGCGGCCGAGGAAGGCTTCCATCACCTCGGGATCGCGGGCGAGCACCTGGCTCGGCCCCTCCCGCGCGACGCGGCCGTTGGCGATGACATAGGCATGGTCGGCGATGGCCAGCGCATAGGAGGCGAGCTGTTCCACCAGAAGGATGGTGAGGCCGGCCTTGTTGAGGGTAGAGAGCACGCCCATGAGCTGGTCGACGATCTTGGGCGCGAGGCCGAGCGACAGCTCGTCGATGATGAGCAGCTCCGGCTCGGCCATCAGCCCGCGGGCGATGGCCAGCATCTGCTGCTCGCCGCCGGACATGGAGCCGGCCTGCTGGGTAAGGCGCTCCTTGAGGCGCGGGAACAGCTCCAGCACCTTGTCGCGGGTCTGTTTCGCCCGCGCGCCCTTCAGCCCGCCATGGACGTAGGCGCCGAGGATGAGATTGTCCTCCACGCTCTGGTCGGGGAAGATCAGCCGGCCTTCCGGCACCATGACGAGGCCTTGGCCCACCTTGGCGTTGGCACTCATGCGGGTGGTGTCGGCGCCGCGGAACAGCACCTTGCCGCCGGAGGGGGCGACGAGGCCGGTCGCGCCCTTCACCATGGACGACTTTCCGGCACCATTGTTGCCGATGACCGCCACCAGCTGGCCGCGCTTCACCTGAAGGGATATGTCGCGTACCGCCACCGCCGCGCCGTAGCGCAATTCCATGGACTGGATGTCGAGCAGCACGTCCGCCGTGTGGGTATCGGGAGGGGTCATGCCGTCACCTCGGCCGGGTTCGCGTGATCGAGGGAGGTGCCGAAATAGGCCTCGATGACACGCGGGTTCTCCTGCACCACGGCGGGCGTGTCGCTGGCGATCACCTGGCCGTAGTCCAGCACAGTCACCGTGTCCGCCACCGCCATGATGAGCTCCACATGGTGCTCGATGAGCAGCACCGAGACCCCCAGCGCCGCGATGCGCCGGATCATGGCTTCCAGCTCGTCGATTTCCTGGGTGGTGAGCCCGGCGGCGGGCTCGTCCAGCAGCAGCAGGCGCGGCCGGGGGGCGAGGGCTCGGGCGATCTCAAGGCGGCGCTGGAGGCCGAAGGGCAGGAAGCGCGCCTCCTCGTTGGCATAGTCCTCAAGCCCCACGAACACGAGCAGGCCGATGGCGGCGCGCCGGCATTCCTCGTCCTGCCGCCGCATGGCCCCGGTGCGGAGCACCGCGGCGAGGAGCCCGTAGCCGAGGCGCTGCTGGTAGCCCACCATCACGTTTTCCAGCACGGTCATCTCGCCGAACAGTTCGGTGTTCTGGAAGGTGCGGGAGAGGCCGGCGCGGGCGATCTCGTGGGAAGGCTTGCCGGCGAGCTGGATGCCGTCCAGCTCGAAGGCGCCCTCGCTCGGCTGGTAGAAGCCGGAGATGGTGTTGACGAAGGTGGACTTGCCGGCGCCGTTCGGCCCGATGAGGGCATGCACCTCGCCCGGCTTCACCCGCAGCGAGGCCTTGGCCAGCGCCGTGAGCCCGCCGAACCGCACGGTAAGGTCGCGCGCCACCAGCTCGGATTTCTGCGCGCGGGGATCGAGCCGCAGCGTGTCCTCGGCGGGCAGGCCTTCGGACGCGGCGACCGCACGGGGAACCGGCACGAGACGCTTCAGGCCGGCGGCGAGCGAGCCCATGATGCCGCGCGGCATCACGAACATCACGATGAGCAGCAGCGCGCCATAGGCGAACTTCTGCCACACCGCGAACTCCTGCAGATATTCCGGCAGATAGGTGAGGATATAGGCGCCGAGCACCGGCCCGAAGGTGGAGGCGGCGCCGCCCAGGATCACCATGAGCAGGAAGCGCACGCTGTCCGAGAAGGTGAAGATGTCGGGCGAGATGTAGGAATTGAGGAAGGCGTAGAAGGTGCCGGCGAGGCCCGCCGTCACGGCCGCCGCCACGAAGGCCAGCGTGCGCATGGCGGTGGCATCCACGCCCAGCGCCCGCGCCGCGATTTCGCTCTGGGACACCGCCAGCATGGCGCGGCCGTAGCGCGAAACCTTGAGATTGTGCGCGGCGGCGGTGGCGAGGAACAGCACCACGGCCAGCACGCCGTAGAAGGCATAGCCGGACAGCCGCACCCCGAACGCATTGGCCGAGGGAATGGAGGTGATGCCGGTGGTGCCGCCCGTGAGCGACTGCCATTCGATGGCGACATTCTCCACGATGAGGCCGAAGGCGATGGTGACGACGGCGAGATAGACCCCGCGCACCCGCACCGTGGGATAGGCGAGGAGCACGCCGAACCCGGCCGCCACGATCGCGGCGATGAGGCTCGACGAGATCATGTCGAAGCCCAGCCGCGTCGCCACGATGGCGCCGGTGTAGGAGCCGAGCGCGAACAGGCCCGCCTGTCCGAGGGAGACGAGGCCGGTCAGCCCCACCAGCACGTTCAGGCCCACGGCGATGATGCCGTAGATCAGGAACAGCATGAACAGGCGCAGCTCATACTCGTTGCCGGAGGTGAGCGGCACGATCACCAGGATGGCGGCGAGGGCCGCGAAACCCAGCAGGGTGAGATGGCGGGTGAGGTGTCTCATACCTTCATCACCTCCCGCTTGCCGAACAGGCCCTGGGGGAACACCAGCAAAGTGAGGATCATGAGGGAGAAGCCGATGATCTCGCGCGCGGCGGTGGAGATGTAGCCCTCGACGAATTTCTCCATCACCCCGTAGACGAGGCCGGTGATGACCACCCCCGGCGCCGAGGTGATGCCGCCAATGATGGCCACGGCGAAACCCTTCAGTCCCGGCAGCACGCCCATGGCGGCGGAGGCCTGCACAACCGGAGCGACCAGCACACCGGCCGCCGCGCCCAGAAGCCCGGCAAGGGCGAAGGAGAAGGCGACCACCGCATTCACGTTGATGCCCATGAGGGCCGCGGCATTCTTGTTATGGGCCACCGCCCGCATGGCACGGCCCACCAGGGTGTGGCGCTGGAGGGCCCGCAGGCCAAGCATGGCCACCACCGCCACCAGCGGGATCACCAGTTCCTGCGGATAGATGCCGGCGCCGAGGATATGCACCGAGGAGGCCACGCCCGGCGAGGGCAGCGGCCGGGCGTAGCCCTGGGTCTGGATGGTGGCGAAGCTCTCCACCATGATGCCCACGGCGATGGTGGTGAGCATCCAGCCCACCGAGCCCTGCTGGGACAGGAAGGGGCGCACCGCGATGCGCTCCAGCACCAGCCCGAACAGGCCGCCAGCCAGCACCGCCACGAGACAGGCGAGGCCCAGCGGCAGGCCGGCAGCGAGCAGATAGACGGCCAGCAGGCCACCGATCATCAGCGTGTCGCCATGGGCGAAGTTCACGGCCTTGGCGGACGACCACATGATGTGGAAGCCGAGGGCCACCAGGGCGTAGATGCCGCCGATGGCAAGGCCGGACAGGATGTATTGCACCACTGTGGTCATTGCGGGCGACCTGTCAGATGGAGGGGCCCGGCCGTGGCCGGTCGAGGCGCGGGACGGCTGCGCGGGAGAGGCAGAAGCGGGAGGCGGCGAGGGAAACCGCCTCCCGCGCGGGCTCACTTGTCGTAGGGCGAGCCCTTGAGGGGGATCAGCTTGCCGTCGTGCCAGACGGTCAGCAGGTAGTATTGCGGCAGGATGGCGTCCTGGCGCTCAGGATCGGCCTTGTCGAAGGCGGGCTTGTAGGGGGCGACGATGCCGTCGCGGCTCACCTGGTAGAGGGCCTGCTGCACCTTCTTCCAGTCGAAGGAGCCGGCGATCTTGATGGCGTCGGCCAGCACGTAGACCGCGTCATAGGAATTCGCGATGCCGGACGGCGCCTTGATGTCCTTGGGGTCCTTGATGCCGGTCTTGGCCTCGACGGCGGCAAGCAGCTTCTTGCCGGCCTCGCTCTGCGGGGTAAGGAAGGAGTAGGTCTGCATCACCCGTACGCCGTTGGCGAGAGGCCCGGCCAGCTCGCCGAGATTGCCGGAGATGCCCCAGGCGCCGATGATGGCCGGCTTCCAGCTCGCCTTGTCCATGGACCGCAGGATCTGGTTGGCCTCGCGGTCGAGGGACCACACGATGACCACGTCCGCCCCGACGTCGCGGGCGCGGATCACCTGGGGCGACATGTCCTGGTCGTTCCAGTTGAAGGTCTCGGCGGCGACCAGCTCCTTGCCCTTGGCGGCAAGCGCGGCCTTCACGTCCGGCAGGGCGCCGTTGCCCCAGCCGGTGTTCTCGTAGAAGAACGCCACCTTGCCGGTCTTCGATGCCTTCAGCGCCTCGTCCACCAGGAAGCGGGCGACCCACTTGTCCTTGGCGGAGACGCGGAACATGAAGTTGGGATCGCGCCCGTTCTCGATGGCCTTGGTGTTGGCCGCCCACACGCCCATGTAGGGAATGCCGATCTCGTGGATCGGGTCCACCTGCGCCAGAGCGACGGTGGAATGGAAGCCGCCGAGCACGGCGATGCACTTGTCCGCCAGCGCGATGCGGCGGGTGTTGTCGACGCCGCGCGGCGGGGCGCCGGCATCGTCATACTGCACCAGCCGCAGCTTCTTGCCGAGCACGCCGCCGGCCGCGTTGATCTCGTCGATGGCGATCTCGGCGCCCATCTTGATGGCGAGGCCCGAAAAGGCAGCCGGGCCGGTGACGGCGGCGGAATTGCCGATACAGGGTTCCTGATCGGCCAGCGCCGTGGCCGAGAGGCCGGTGCAAAGGCCGAGCGCCACCGTCGCAGCCAGGAGCTGGCCGCGCAAAATGCTCTGTGGAGGCATGTCTGTTTCTCCTGCCGTGTACAGGACGCGCCGGGCATGACCGCCCGAAAATCATCTGCGAGATGAGGCTGATATAGGCGCTGCCTCAGGACAAAGATTATTTTCCGATCACATATATAGGAACAGCCTATAGGGTACTTTAATAGGCTGTAACGAACCCAAATCGACCATAGCAAACCATTGATTATTATCGGATTATGCCACTTTATAGCCCATAGTTTGTGCATATGGCTATATATCATGCAATTTGACAATCGCCTTTAGGCAATGCCATTTCAGATAATGCAAAGGTGAGCCATGGACCTTCGTCAGCTCAAATACTTCGTCCAGATTGCAGAGAGCGGGAACTTCTCGCGTGCGGCAGAGGTTTTGCGCATTGCTCAGCCCTCGCTGAGCCAGCAGATGAAGAATCTGGAGGAAGAGCTGGGGGTCGAACTGCTCATGCGCCACGCCCGCGGCGTCACGCCCTCCGAGCTGGGACAGCAATTCTACGACCATGCCCGCCGCATCCTTGAGGAGGTGGACCGGGTGAAGGACCAGGTTCGCTCCACGTCGCTCAATCCATCGGGACGGGTGTCGGTGGGGCTGCCCACCTCCGCCTGCCGGGGCCTCGGACTGCCGCTGATCTCGGCGATGGCCGAACAGCAGCCCAAGATCGCCCTCCACGTGGTGGAGGCCATGACCGGCTATCTCGACGATCTCCTCCAGGCCGGCCGGCTGGACGTGGCCCTGCTGTACGACCACAAGGCGTTCGAGCATGTGGCCTGGACCGAGATGATGGTCGAGGACCTCATGCTGTTCACAGCGCCCGACCACCCTCTGGCAGCCAAGGGCGCCATCGCGTTCCGCGACATGTTCGCGTGGCCCATCGTGTTGCCCGGCGCGCCCAACGTGATGCGCACGGTGATCGAGCAGTTCGCTGCCCGGAACGACGTGGAGCCCATCGCCACGGCCTGCGACAGCCTGCCCACCATCGCCCGTCTGGTGCGCTCCGGCCGGGCGCTGGGGGTGATGCCGCATTTCGCTTTCATGGACGAGATGGCGCGCGGCGAGATGGTCGCCGTCCCCATCCTCGATCCGACGCCGTCCTGGCGGCTGTCCGTCGTCGTCTCCCAGCGCAGCATGAACCCGCGCGGCTCCGAGGCGGTGGCCAAGGTGATGGCCAATGTCATCGCCGAGATGGTCGAAGCCGGAACCTGGCGCGCCAAGCTCAAGGGCGAGAAGGCCCGCGCCAGCGTGAAGTGAAATCGCGGAAATCAACCCCTGCCAGCCGTCGAGGCCCCCCATGGACCTGATCGTCAAGAACGCCCGCCTGCCGGACGCGCCGGACCCTATCGTCGATATCGCCATCACCGCCGGCCGCATCGAAGCCATCGCGCCCGAGATCACGGCTGACGCCGAGGTGGTGGATGCCGGGGGATGCCTCGTCGCCCCCGGTTTCGTGGAAACCCACATCCACCTCGACAAGTCCTGCATCCTCGATCGTTGCTCTTCCCGGCGGGGCGATCTGGAGGAGGCCATCGCCGAGGTGGCCCGCGCCAAGAAGGACTTCACTCCGGAGGACGTGTACGCCCGGGGCCGGCGCACCATCGAGAAAGCCATCTCCCAGGGCACCACCCACATGCGCACCCACCTGGAGGTGGACCCCGGCATCGGCCTGCGCGGCTTCGAGGGGGTGATGCAGCTGGTGGCGGATTATCGCTGGGCCATCGACATCGAGGTCTGCGTGTTCCCGCAGGAGGGCCTCACCAACAATCCGGGCACCGCAGAGCTGATGGTGGAGGCGCTGCAACGCGGGGCGAAGGCGGTGGGCGCGGCGCCCTATACGGACAGCGACCCGCGGGGACAGATCGACCGGGTGTTCCAGATGGCCCGCGACTTCGACGTGGACATCGACATGCATCTGGATTTCGGCGCCGATCCCACGGCGCTCGATCTCGAATATGTCTGCACGCTCACCGAACGCTTCGGCTGGGGCGGGCGTGTGGCCATCGGCCATGTCACCAAGCTCGCCTACGTGGAACCGGAGCGGCTGGCGGAGATCGCCACGCGCATGCGCGATGCCGGCGTCGCGCTCACCGTGCTGCCCTCCACCGACCTGTTCCTGATGGGCCGGGATCGCACCTTCGCCAAGACGCGCGGCGTCACCCCGGCGCACCTGCTGCTGCAGCAGGGGGTGAACTGCTCACTCTCCACCAACAATGTGCTGAACCCCTTCACCCCGTTCGGCGACTGCTCGCAATTGCGGATGGCGAACCTCAACGCCAACATCTGCCATGCGGGCTCGGCCCACGACATGACCGAGTGCTTCCACATGGTGACGAGCCGCCCCGCCCGCCTCATGAACCTTCCCGACTACGGGCTGGAGGTCGGCAAGGCGGCGGATTTCGTCATCATCGACAGCCCCTCCCCGCGCGATGCGGTGGCCGAGTTGTCGCCTGTTCTCGCGACCTTCAAGGGCGGTCGGCGCACCCTGACGCGGGAGCGGGCGAAACTGCACTTTCCCGGCTGCGGGTGCGGACGCTGAGCGGTGCCGATTCCCTCAGCATATTCATCCCCGGCCCCGCCTCGCCCGGCCCAGCGCCGCATTCGGCTCCCGCGCCGGCCCTGGTCTAACTTGCCTCATTCCTGATCGTGACCACTGTCGTCACAACGCCTTGCAGGCGACCAAGAAGGTATCCCAAACCTGCCGTCAGGAGGAGGATCACCGCCGCCGAAAAGTCGGGAGAGACTCCCGTTCGACCGCCATGCTCCCCTGCCCCAGCCCCTGAAAGGAAATAGGCGGAAGCGACGAGCGAGGTCGCGAAGATACAGAGCCCGGCCAGGCGCATTCCGGCGGACACGGCGTGGGGCGGAGGTGCCGCGGCAGAAGGAGCGCCGGGCGAATGCCCGACAGGAGCGGCAGGGTTGGGGGGCGGCGGAGGCATGGCAGCCGATGCCGGCGCATCCCCTTGCCCGAGGGTCCGGCGCGCGATGATCTCCTGCGCGAAGCGCTTGAAGAAGGCGCCCGACATCTGCTTTGCGGTCGCATCGATGAGGCGGGCGCCGAGCTGAGCCAGCTTTCCGCCCACCTGCGCATTGACCTCGTATCGCAGGATGGTGTCCGCCCCGGCCGCCTCGAGCGTGACCCTCGCCTCGCCCTTGGCGAAGCCGGCCATGCCGCCCTGCCCTTCGCCGCTGATGCGATAGCCGTTGGGCGGATCGAGGTCGGAGAGGGTCACGGCCCCCTCGAAACGGGCGCTGACCGGTCCCACCTTGAGCACCACCTTGGCGCTCATCTGCGTGTCGGAGCTTTTCACCAGCTCCTGGCAGCCCGGAATGCAGAGCTTGAGGATCTCCGGATCGTTGAGCGCCTGCCAGACCACCTCGCGCGGGGCCGGGATCAACTGTTCGCCGCTCATGTCCATGTGCGTGTCTCCCTTCCCCTTCAGGCCGGGGCGTCAATGCCGCCGAGGCAGCCCGCGAGACCGAGCAGGGTGGCGGAATGCTTGTCGGTCATATCGCGTCCTCTCAGCCCTGGAAGTCCACCACCAGCCGCACGACGGAGCCGTCGTGCAGCCGGTCGAAGCCTTCGTTGATGTCCTCAAGCGGGATGCGCCCGCTCATGAGGCGGTCCACGGGAAGACGACCCGCCTTGTAAAGCTCGATGTAGCGCGGCACGTCGCGCACCGGCACACAGGTGCCGATATAGCTGCCCTTCACCGTGCGCTCTTCCGCGACGAGGCTCACGATGTTCACCGGCAGCACTGCATCCGGCGGCGGCAGGCCGGCGGTGACGGTGGTGCCGCCGCGCTTTGTCATCTTGTAGGCATTCTCCAGCGCCCGGGCGGAGCCGGCGAACTCGAACACGAAGTCGGCCCCACCGCCGGTGAGCGCCCGCACCTGCTCGATGGCATCAGGGGCGCGGGCATCCACGACGCCGGTGGCGCCGAGGTCCTTGGCCAGTTGCAGCTTTTCCGGCGACAGGTCCACCGCAACCACCCGCGCGGCGCCCGCCGCCAGAGCCCCGAGGACGGCGGCGAGACCGACGCCCCCAAGACCGACCACAGCCACCGTCTCCCCCGCCTGCACACGGGCCGTGTTCACCACCGCACCGACCCCCGTCAGCACCGCGCAGCCGAACAACGCAGCGACATCGAGGGGGATATCCTTGTCTATCCGGACCAATGAGCGACGTGAAACCACCGCGTGGTCGGCGAAGGCCGAGCATCCCAGGTGATGATGGATGGTCTCCTCGCCCTCGTGCAAGCGGATCGCGCCGGTCAGCAGTTCACCCTTGCCGTTGGCCACCGCGCCGGGCTCGCACAGGGCGGGGCGGCCCTGCGAGCAGGGCTGGCAATGGCCGCAACTGGGCATGAACACCATGACCACGTGGTCGCCGGGCTTCAGGTCGTCCACCCCGTCGCCGGCCTCGACCACGATACCCGCCGCCTCGTGGCCGATGGCCATGGGCATTGGCCGGGGGCGACTGCCGTTGATGACGGAGAGGTCCGAGTGGCACAGGCCCGCCGCCGCGATCTTCACCAGCACCTCGTCGCGGCCGGGCCGGTCCAGCTCCACCTCCTCGATGTGGAGCGGCTGGCTCTGCGCGTAGGGCATCGGCGCGCCCATGCTGCGCAGGACGGCGGCTTTGATCTTCATGGCTTTGAGGCTCCCTGACGGTCGTCGAACGCGCCTGCCGCCAACTCCGGGCAGCTTGACACGATCTATCATAGTCTAATAATGCAAGTCACTAGGGAACGGAACCAGACATGCCGGAAATGCGCCGATGAAGCCCGCCCGGTTCGACTATGTGCGCGCCGAGAGCATCGCCCACGCGGTGGAGGCGCTTGCGGGCGCGGGCGGCGACGGGAAGGTGCTCGCGGGCGGGCAGAGCCTCATGCCCATGATGAATTTTCGCCTCGTGAAGCCATCGGTCCTCGTGGACATCAACCGCATCCCCGGCCTGGACCGCATCACGCATGAGGCCGGCGTGTTGCGCCTCGGCGCGCTGGTGCGCCACCGCATGACGGCGGAGGACGGGCTGGTGGCGCGGCACATCCCGGTGCTCCACGCCGCCATGAAGCACGTGGCGCATCTCACGGTGCGCAACCGCGGCACCTTCTGCGGCAGCGTGTGCCACGCGGACCCCGCCGCCGAGATGCCCATGATGACGCTACTGCTCGACGGCACGGTCCATATCGCTTCCCCGCGCGGCGACCGGACCATGGCCGCACGGGACTTTCTGGTCGGCTCCCTCTCCACCGCATTGGAGCCGGACGAGATGGTCGTCGCCGTCGATCTGGCCATCCCCGAGGACGGCACAGGCTGGGCATTCGAGGAGTTTTCGCGCCGCCACGGCGACTATGCGCTGGCAGCCGTCGCCGTGCTTATGGCGCGGGCGGATGGACGGATGCGGAACGTGCGCATCGCCATGATGGGCATCGCGGACACCGCCGTGCGGTTCGCAGACGTGGAAGCGGCTCTGGAGGGGCGCGAGGGCACTCCTGCGGCCTTCGATGAGGCCGCAGCGCTGCTCCAGGCGGCCATCCAGCCGAACTCCGATCTCAATGCCTCCGCCGACTATCGCCGCCACCTCGCAGGCGCCCTCGCACGCCGCGCACTCGCCGACGCCTGGAAACGGGCGGGCGAAACCACCGGCGGGGCGGCGTGATGCAGGACCCGGCCACCATCACGCTCACCATCAACGGGCTCACCTATACCCGCGCAGTGGACGCGCGGCTGTTGCTGAGCGATTTCCTGCGCCACGAGATCGGCCTGACAGGCACGCACGTGGGCTGCGAACACGGCGTGTGCGGCGCCTGTACCATCCTTCTGGACGGGCGCAGCGCCCGCTCCTGCCTCACCCTCGCCATTCAGGCAGACGGCGCGACCATCGAGACGGTGGAAGGGCTCGGCCGGATGAGCGATCTCGGCCGCGTCCAGCAGGCCTTCCGCGAGCACCACGGCCTCCAGTGCGGCTTCTGCACGCCGGGCTTCCTGATGACCATCACCGACATGCTGCGCCATCACCCGCTGGAGAGCGACGACGCGATCCGCGAGGCGCTCTCCGGCAACATCTGCCGCTGCACGGGCTATCAGCACATCGTGGATGCGGTGCGCGAGCTGGCGCGCGAACGGGGGCCGCTGACATGACTGCCTTCGACGCTTCCGTGGAGATGCGCCCCAGGCTGGTCGGCCAGCGCATCAAGCGCACCGAGGACCCGCGCCTGCTGACCGGTTCCGGCCGCTATGTGGACGACATGGCCCCGCAGGGCCTCCTCCATGTGGCGGTGCTGCGCAGCGACCAGCCCCATGCGCGCATCCGGTCCATCGATGTCGGGGAGGCCTTCGCGGTGCCCGGCGTGGTCGCGATCTTCGACGCCGGTGACATCGTCGGAGACTTCAAGCCGGCTATCCCCACCTCCCGCATGAAAGGCTACCACGCGACGCCCTTCCGCCCCCTCGCCGAGGGCAAGGTGCGCTATGTGGGCGAGCCCGTGGTCGCCGTGGTCGCCGAAAGCCGCTACGCCGCCGAGGACGCGCTGGAGCTGATCTCCATCGATTACGAGCCGCTGCCCGTCGCCGTCGCGAAGGAAGAGGCGTCCGCGGACGACGCCCCGCTCCTGCATGACGAGGCCGGCACCAACGTCATCATCTCCCGCACCTTCGCCCGCGGCGATGTGGATGCAGCCATCGCCGCGGCGGCAGTGGTGGTGAAGGGGCGCTTTCGCATGACGCGCAAGACGCCTATGCCCATGGAAACCCGCTCCTACCTCGCCGAGTGGGACCGGCGGCGGCAGGCCCTCACCCTGCATTCCTCCACCAACATCCCCGGCATCATCTGCGACGTGCTCGGTGCCTGCCTCGACCTTCCGGGCAATCGGGTGCGGGTGGTGGCGCCCGACGTGGGTGGCAGCTTCGGCGGCAAGGGCTCGCTGAACCACGAGGAGATGCTGGTCTGCGTGCTCGCGCGCAAGCTGGAGCGGCCGGTGAAGTTCGTCGCCGACCGCATGGAAGACCTCACCGCCATGAGCCAGGCCTTCGACGAAACCATCGAGGCGGAGCTGGCGGTCGATGCGGACGGGCGCCTGCTCGGCCTCCGGGCGGACGTGATCGGCGATATCGGTGCCTATTCGATCTACCCGTGGACCGGCGCGCTGGAGCCGGTGCAGGTGGTGAGTTTCCTGCCCGGCCCCTACCGCATGGAGCATTATCGCGGACGGGTGCGCGGCGTGCTCACTCCCAAGCCGCCCACCGGTCCCTATCGCGGCGTCGGCCGTCCCTCCTCCACCTTCGCCATGGAACGGCTGATGGACATGGCCGCGCGCCGGCTCGGCATGGACCCGGCCGAGATCCGCCGGCGCAATCTCGTCACGGCCGAGGAATTTCCCTACCGTACCGGCTCCGGCATCATCTGGGATCGCTCCGCCTTCCAGGAATGCCTTCAGGGCGTTTGCGAGCTGGTGGACTACCCTGCCCTCCTGCGCCAGCGCGACGCGGCCCGGGCCGAGGGGCGATGGGTCGGCATCGGGCTCGCAAGCTATGCGGAGCTGACGGGCATCGGCTCGCGCATCGCCGTCGCGCCGGGCATGCCCATCAACACCGGCACCGAGACCGCCTCCATCCGCATCGATGCCACCGGTGCCGTGACGGCCGCGTTCGGCATCTCCTCCCACGGCCAGGGGCTGGAGACGACGCTCGCCCAGGTGGTCGCCGACGAGCTCGGCTGCCGTATGGAGGACATCGAGATCCAGCACGGCGACAGCGCCCTCGTGCCCATGGGCACGGGCACCTATGCCAGCCGTTCGGCCGTGCTCGGTGGCGGCGCCGCTACCAAGACCGCACGCGTGGTGAAGGCGAAGGTGCTGAAGGCCGCCGCCTTCCTCATGGACGTTCCGGTGGACGACCTCGAGGCAGAAGGCGGCGTCATCCGTGCCCGCTCCTCCAATGCGACGATGACTTTCCGGGAGGTCGCCCACGCGGTCTATGCGCAGATGGGGCGCATCCCCCACGAGCAGCGGGAGGATCTCGTCGGCTCCGAGAGCTACGACCCCTATCTCGGCACGGCCTGCGCCTCCACCCATCTCGCCATGGTGGAGATCGATCCCGCGACCTTTGCGGTGACGGTGACGCGCTTCGCCGTGGCGGAGGATTGCGGGCGCATCATCAATCCGCTCATCGTCGACGGGCAGGTGCACGGCGCCGTCGCCCAGGGCATCGGCGCCGCCCTGCTGGAGGAAGTGGTTCACGATGAGGGAGGCCAATTGCTGACCGCGAGCCTCGCCGACTATCTCGTGCCCATCGCCAGCACCATGCCTGAGATCGAGATCCTCCATGTGGAGGCGGAGCTGCCGAACAACATCGGCGGGTTCCGTGGCATGGGAGAGGGCGGCACCATCGGCGCGCCGGCGGCCATCGCCAATGCGGTGTCGGACGCCCTCGCGCCGCTCGGCATCGAGGTGGACACCCTGCCTGTGACGCCGGATCGCCTGTTCCGCATGGTTCAGGCCGCACGGGCCTCAACGTCCACCTGAACCATGCTCCGGCTGCGATCCGCGGAAGCGGATCGGGCGCCGAACCCTGAGGATCCGGCGCCCGTCGCTCCACGGGAAGGTCGATGCAGCCGTGTCAGGGCTAAGACTGCACCATCTCCTTCAACCGGAAGCGGATGATCTTGCCGGAGCCGGTGCGCGGGATTTCGTCCACCTGATGCACCACATGGGGCACCTTGTAGGATGAGAGGTGATGGCGGCAGTGGTCGAGCAGCAGGTCGGCGTCGAAGCTGCCATCGCGCGGAACCACGTACAGTGCCGGCACCTCGCCGAGCTGGGGATGGGGCACACCCGCGACCGCGCAATCAAGCACGGTGGAGAACAGCAGCACCACCTCCTCGATCTCTGCTGGCGCGATGTTCTGCCCGCCGCGGATGATCAGCTCCTTCAGCCGGCCGGTGATGGTGACGAAGCCATTGCGGTCGGCGCGGGCGAGGTCGCCGGTGTGGTACCAGCCGTTGCGCAGGGCCTTGGCCGTCTCCTCCGGCTTGTTGTGATAACCGAGCATCACGTTCGGCCCGCGCACGATCAGCTCGCCTTCATGGCCCGCATCGAGATCGCGCAGGCTAGCCGGATCGACGATGCGCAGCGCCACGCCCGGCAGGGGCAAGCCGCACGACCCCATGACGCGCGAGGACGCGGCGGCGTTCATCGTGACCATCGTGGAGGTCTCGGTGATGCCGTAGCCATCCAGCAGCGGCACGCCGAAGGCCCCCTCGAACGCGGTGTTAAGCGTCGCCGGCATGATGGCCCCGGCAGAGACGCAGACGCGCAGGCCCGGCAGCGCGTCGCGCCCCTCCGCCTGCGCCGCCTCCATCAAATAATGGAACATGGTGGGCACGCCGGGGAAGACGGTGAATTCGCCGGTCTCAAGCAGGCGCATGGCCTCGCGCGTCGAATATTTCTCCAGAATGTATTCGCTCGCACCGGTGGCGAGGATGGACAGCACCGAGAAGTTGAGGGCGTAGGAGTGGAACAGGGGCAGCGGCGAGAGCACATTGTCCTCGCTGCCGAGGCCGACCACGGGGCTCCAGCACGCCGCCGTCACCCACAGCATGCTGCGGCACGTGAGCAGCACGCCCTTCGCGCGCCCCGTCGTCCCGGACGTGTAGATGATGAAGGACGCCGCATCGATATCAGCGGGATCGCGGGCGGGCGTGGCGGGCGGCAGCTCCGCCAGCGCCTCGAAACTGCGCAGGTCGCCGGCGGGGGCGTCCACCAATAGCAGGCCGGCGACGCTGGGCGCCTCGCCGCGCAATGTCTCCACCATCTCCGCGCGGGCGGCTGTGGTGATGACGATCCGGCAGGCGGCATCGGACAGGCGGTAGGAGACTTCGCCCGGCGCCGCATCCGCGCTGATGGGCACCGCGACGGCCCCGGCCCGGACGATGGCAAGGCAGGCCTCAACCCAGGCGACGCAGTTCGGCAGCAGGATCGCCACCCGGTCCCCGGCCCCGACGCCGAGCCCGGCGAGATGCCCGGCGAGGTTCGCCGTGCGCAGCTCCAGCTCGGCATAGGTGACGGCGCGCCGCGCATCGCGGAACGCGACTTTCGCGCCGCGCTCCGTCGCATGCCGCCGCAACAGCTCCGGTACCGGAGCGATCAGATCGGCCTTGAGCATCTGTTCCTCCCCATTGATCACCGCGTTCTTGTGCGCGGCTGTCCTCACACCATGCAGAAGCCGCCGGAGATGGAGATCACCTGCCCGGTGATCCACGAGCCCTTCGGCGAGGCCAGCAGGGCAACTGTGGGTGCGATATCCTCCGGCTGGCCGAGACGGCGCAGCGGATAGAATTTGGTGAGCTTGTCGCGGTTGGCTTCCACCCACGAGCGGTCGTGGGCGGTCTCGACGAGGCCGAGGGACACGGTGTTGGCCGTCACGCCGCTGCGGCCCAGCTCCCGTGCCAGCGACTTCATGAGGGCGATGGTGCCCGCCCGTGCCGCAGCAACGATGGCGAGGCCGGATTCGCCGACGCGCGAGGAGTCGCCGACGATGGCGATGAGACGCCCGTCGCCCGCCTTCTCCAGATGCGGGACGGCCGCGTGGGCGAGATGGATGGCGCCATAGAGGCAGGTATCGATCTGCGCCTTCCACTCTTTCTCGGTGGAGTCGGTGAATTTCTGCCGGATGGCGAGGCCGGCATTGTTGACCACGATGTTCAGGCGGCCGAAATCGGTGACGATGGCCTCGACCATCGCCTTGACGGCGGCGAAGTCAGCGACGTCCGCCTTGTAGGCCTTCGCCTCGCCGCCGCGCGCGCGGATTTCATCCACGACCGCCTGCGCCTCCTCCGCCGAATTGCGATAGTTGAGCGCGACCGTCGCCCCCTCCGCGGCGAGGGCGAGCGAGATCTCGCGCCCCACATCGCGCGCGCCGCCGGTGACCAGCGCAACCTTGCCCTTCAGATTGAGATCCATGGAAAATCCGCCTTGCGTGAGATGATGGATGGAAATGGGCCCGCGCCTCACTCGTAGGCGTCCGCCCCCTTCCGCAGGGTCTGCCACTGGGCGTCGTCATGGCCGCACAGGACGGTGGCGCCGCCCGCCTCGATCCTGCGGATTTCCGCGATGGAGCGGTTGTGCAGATCGACGTTCCAGGTGTTCTTCGGCACCACGCCGGGGTCGAGGCTGGTGCGCACGCTCACCGCGTCCGAGGCCAGCAGGAAGGGGCCGTCGCGGTCCAGCGCGACGAGCGCGCCGGTGAGGCCCGGCGTGTGGCCGGGAAACGGGATGAGGGTGATGCGTCCATCACCGAACAGATCCTTCTCCCCGTCGATCAGCTCAAGCGGATTGCCCTGATCCCACTCCACCGGGAGATAGCCCGCGGAAGCTGCATTCTCCGCCTTTGCAGCGGCGAGTTCCGCCGCGTGCACGACAACCGTCGCCTTGCGGAAAAAGCCGTTGCAGCCGCAATGGTCGGGATGGAAGTGCGAGCACACCACCACGTCGATGTCATCCGCCCCAAGGCCCACACAGGCGAGCTGGGAGACCACATTGTCCTCGCGCCCCATGATCGGCGTCATGGCCCGCGCCACGCCGCCCCAGCGGGCCTCGGCGTCGTCCACCACGGACGGGTGGCAGCCCGTGTCGAACAGGACGTTGCCCTGGGCGTGGCGCAGCAGGATGGAGGCAACGGGCAGCTCGATGCTCTCGCTGCGGTCGGCGTCGGGCTGGTAGATGTGCCGCTTCATCCGGAGGCGGCCGCCCGAAAGCACATGCATCTTCATGGCTGTTCCTCCCGTGCGGGACCGCTCACCGTCCCTCGAAGCGCGGCGGGCGCTTCTCGGCGAAGGCGTTGCGCCCCTCCTGATAGTCGAAGCTGCGGGATGCGCCGTCGATGCGCGCCTGGGCGGCATCGAGATCGAGCGCACCGGGCCCCATGGCGAGGCCATCGAGGATGAACTTCGCCCCGCTCACCGATAGCGGTGCATTGGCCGCGATGCGTCCAGCAAGGCTCCGGGCCGCAGCCATCGGGTCGTCGGCCATCTCGTCCGCGAAGCCGATGCGCAGGGCCTCCCCGGCGGGGATGCGATCGGCAGTGTAGAGAATGCGCTTCGCCTGCGTGAGCCCGACGAGGGACAGCAGGCGCTGGGTGCTGCGCACGCCGTAGACGATGGACAGCTTCGCCGCCGGAATGCCGAAAATGGCGGTCGGCGCGGCGATGCGGAAATCGCAGGACATGGAGAGGTGACAGCCCCCGCCGAGGCAATAGCCGGAGACCACGGCGATGGTCGGCTTGCCCGCCCCGGCGATGGCGTCGGACGACGCATCCACCGCGACCTCGTAGTCCACGCTCTGCTCAAGCGTATGGCGCACCACGGGAAATTCGGAAATGTCGGCGCCGACGCTGAAATCCGCGCCAGCCCCCGCGAGCAGGATCGCCCGCACGTCACGGTCCGCGCCGAGTTCGGAAAATATCCGCGCCACGTCCCGCCACATGGCAAGCGTCATGGCATTGCGCTGCGCCGGACGATTGAGCGTGACAGTCGCGATGTGGTCCTCGACGGCGACTTCGATATCCGCCATTCAGCCCTCCTTGGTCCCGGTGCCCGCCTCGTCGACGACGAGGGGCGCAAGAACTTGGCGCAGCTTGTCCGAGAGTGGAACAGGCCGGTTGGTGGCACGGTCCACATAGACGTGGATGAAATGCCCCTGCGCGGCCGCGACCTGGTCCGCATCGCGGAAGATGCCGATCTCGTATCGCACGCTGGTGGTGCCGAGACGCCCGACGCGCAGCCCCGCATGCACCGTCGAGGGAAACGACAGGGACGAGAAATACTGGCAGCGCGTCTCCACCACGAGCCCGATGACAGGGCTTGCCTGGACATCCAGCGCGCCCGTCTCGATCAGGTAATGGCCGACAGCCGTATCGAAGAACGAGTAGTAAACCACGTTGTTCACGTGCTGGTAGACGTCATTGTCCATCCACCGCGTCGCGATTTCCCGGAAGTGTGGGTAGTCCTGCCGCCGGTCCGGCGTTGTGCGCGCGCTCACCTGACGCCTCCCTCCAAGGACTGCCCGCGGGCAGGCACCTGCGGTTTTTGCCCGCCGCTCCAGGCCGCCCGATGGCGATCGCGGTGATCGGTTCCGCTGATCAATTCGTAACTTGCATTAATAGACTGAAAGTGCTGTTGTCAATGCCGCACCGACCGACACGGGACCAACTGCCCGGCCTTCGACAGCATTTCCTGCAACAAGCACCCATCCATACTGCATTGCAGGATAGGGCGACCGAGACGCGGCAATTCAAACGTCCATTTATGAAAGACATCGGTCGGCGCAGGGACAGACCAGCCGGACGCTAAGCCGGAAAGGCGCGCCGGATCATGCAGGAGGAAGACGGATGTCCAGGATCGCACACGTGGCGACGATTTGCGCCGCGCTTGCCATGTCGCTGCCGGCCTATGCCCAGAGCCCCGCGGCTCCGCCAGCCGCCGGCAAGATTTCCAACGATGTGGTGAAGGTCGGTGTTCTCACCGACATGTCGGGGCAGTTCTCCCACGAAGCGGGCGAGGGATCCGTCACGGCGGTGAAGATGGCCGTCGAGGACTTCGGCGGGAAGGTCCTCGGCAAGCCCATCGAGGTCATCGTCGCCGACCACCAGAACAAGACCGAAGTCGCCATCGCCAAGGCGAAGGAATGGTTCGACGTCGACAAGGTCGACATGATCGCCAACCTCATCAATTCGGCCGTGGCCATCGGCGTCGCCGGGGTGGCGAAGGAGAAGAACGGCATCGCCATCATCAACGGCTCGGGCTCCTCGCGCCTCACCGGCGACATGTGCACGCCGAACTCGATCCATTATGCCTACGACACCTACGCGCTGGCCGTCGGCACCGGCAATGCGCTCATCAAGCAGGGCAAGAAGAACTGGTTCTTCCTGACCGCGGACTACGCCTTCGGCCACGCCCTGGAGGCCGACACCGCGTCGGTAGTGAAGGCCGGCGGCGGCAACGTGGTGGGCTCGGTCCGCTACCCCATCAATACGCTCGATCACGGCTCCTTCATGCTTCAGGCGCAGGGATCGGGAGCGGACGTGATCGCGGTTGCCGGCTCCGGCACCGTCTTCATCAACGCGGTCAAGGCCGCGCATGATTTCGGGCTGACGCAGTCCGGCAAGCAGTCCCTCGCCGGACTTCTGGTGTGGATCACCGACATCCATTCCATGGGTCTCGAAAATGCCCAGGGCCTCGTGCTCACCAATGCCTTCTACTGGGATCGGGACGACGAGACCCGCGCCTTCTCCAAGCGCTTCGAGGCGCGCATGGGCCGCAAGCCGCACATGGGCGACGCGGGCGACTATTCCTCCACCATGCACTATCTGAAGGCCGTCGAGGCGGCGGGGACCGACGAAGCGCAGGCCGTCATGGCCAAGATGCGCGAGATGAAGGTCAACGACTTCTTCGCCAAGAACGGCTACATCCGCGCGGACGGCCGGTTCATCCACGACATGTACGTCTACCAGGTGAAGAGCCCGTCGGAATCGAAGGGCCCGTGGGACTATTACAAGCTGGTGCAGGTCATCCCGGGCGAGCAGGCGTTCCGCCCGCTGTCCCAGAGCCAGTGCCCGCTGGTCAAGAAGTAGCGCGCGCAGGGCGGCCCCGGCGCGGGGCCGCCTGCTTCTCCGGCCGGGCCACATCCTGCGCCGGCGCATTCTCGCCCGGCACCAGAACAGCAACCATCCGGTCGCCGGCCTGCGGGGCGCCATACCGCGCAGGATCGTAATTGAGGCGGTAGCGCATGTCCGGCGCCTCGATCGGCTTGCGGCACTTGTCGCAGACGACAACGGCGGAAAAATCGTGGCCGCAGTCGAGATGGGTCAGGATCAGAGGCGGATCGCCGGAGGACAGCCAGCGGTCGCCCCAGGCGCCCATGGTGATGAATGCGCCGTAGAGGTCCTTGCCCATCTCGGTCAGCCGATATTCGTAGCGTTCGGGCAGATCCTGATACTTGACCCGATCGAAGACCCCGCGCGCCACGAGCCGGCCGAGCCGCTCGGTGAGGATGTTGGGCGCGATCCGCAGCTCGGTCTGCATCCGGTCGAAACGCCGCACGCCGAAGAATGCCTCGCGCAGGATGAGAAAGCTCCAGCGGTCGCCGATGATCTCCAGGGAGCGCGACACCGAGCTCGGGCGCCCACGCGAGAAGCTCGCGGATTCCGCGGTGCGCCGCGCCCGCTTCGCAGGTTCCACGGGGGTGCGGCCGGCGCCCGGTCCGTCGCGGTAGCGCACCCGGTTCGCCTTCACCTCGCCGAGGCAGTGGGAACACGCCACATAGGGTTCGCATTCCTGCCCGCAGGTGGCGTGGATGAGCTTGAGCGGCGGCCCCTCCGGACCCGACAGCCAGCGGTCACCGAACCGGATGAGCGCGACGAAGCTCGGATAAAGCTCCATCCCGCAGCGGGTGAGGTGATACTCCGCCCGGCTGGAATTGGCCGAATAGCTGACCTGCCGAAAAATTCCCCGCACCGTGAGGCGCTTGAGCCGTTCCGCCAGGGTGCCGCGGGGCAGCCCGAGCGCGGTGCGGAACTCCTCGAAGCGGCGCGCGCCGAAGAACGCCTCGCGGATAACCAGGAAGCTCCACGCATCCGACATGATCGAGATCGTGCGTCCCACCGAGCAGTTGCGCTCAAACAGCTGAAGCACGGCACGGTTCCGCGATGCGGCCTTCGCATTCGATGCAGGGCCCGCACGCTTTTCGTTCGGCATCTGGACGCAGACTCCATGCATCGGATTATCGTCTACTTATAGTACCAACCACTCGTCTCGTCGCGCGAATCGCGCCGTCGCGCAGCGCGGATTGCGCACTGAAAATTCCAGCGAATGCCGACACCCATCAAAAACGACAATCTGAATTATCTAAACAGAAAGTATAAAGCGATCACCCTGACTAGTAAGGCAGCCGACCTTGCGCTGGAGGGTTTCCGGCGTGGACTGAAGCGCGGCTCCCTCTAAGGACCAGCTTGTTCACGCAAAACGCCGGCTCACGGGCCTGATAGGCGATCGACGAAGCTGCTCGGTTTTTCGGTGAGGCGATCGTGGTGCTGCCGGCTCTGTTCACGCGGCTCGGAACGGTGGCTGTCTGTCCGCGAGGTGGTCACGTTTGCAACGGAACCTACCCCTTGCGGTAATGCGCCTCGATCACGTCAAACGCCCTTCGTGCCGACGCCAGCTTCTCGAATACCGATACCGCAGTCCCATGGCTGACCGGCGGGCAGCCGTGACTGACATACGACGCCAGATTGCGCCGCAGCTCGCCATAGGTGGCGTAGAAGCCGACGAAGAGCGACAGGTTGGGCGCGCCTACGGCGACGAAATGCGGGACGGCCGCATCGAACATAGGCGTGTCGCGCGCCATGGAGGCGTTGATGTCCAGCACCTGCGAGGGGCAGGAGCCATTGGCACTGTCGATCCTGGCCTGCAGCCCCTCGGCCCGCTTCAGGACCTCGTTGAGCGTGCTGGCCTCCACAAGCAGGGCCTCGCCGACACGCCGCAGTTCGTCGGCCTTGCGCGCCTGTTCGGTTTCCGCAGAAATGGCGGTGGAGATGGCCAGGATGCCCGCGCCGGTCACGAAGCCAAGCATGGTGCCGATCAGCGTCTGCCACTGACGCAGCAGACCCAGTTGCGGGTTGTCGCCGCCGGTTCGGATGTCCACCACGATCAGCGCGCTCAGCGCGACGATGACGAGCGCGACGATCAGGATTGCGGTCGGGATCATGACCGCGCGCACGCCCCGCGCCGCCGCCCAGCGGTCGCACCCAGATGGCCACTGGCCGCTTGCGATGTGCCGATGGCATCAGTCGCGGGCAAGCGCACGCTGGGCCTCCTGCGCAAGATCGGTGTAGGCGGCCTTCTCCACGGTCACGGCCACACCCTGAATGGTGCCACCCTTGAACGTGCCGGGCGACGTATAGTCCTGGCTCACCGCATCGCCGCTGTCATAGCCGATGCAGAGCCCGTCGCCGGAGAGCGTGAACTTGGCCGGCTGGGTCCGCATGGGTCCTTCGGCCACGACCTTGTCGTCGATGTAAAGCTTGGTCGTGCCGAGCGATTCACTGTGCGGGCCGGCGCCTGTGCGGGTAAACTCCATCCCCAGCGTGTATTTGCCGGGCTTCAGATCGACATTGGAAATGAAGGTCTGTTCCGGCTTGATGCCGAGGAAGTTGTAGACGTAGTAGAGCTTGTGATCCTTGATGAACAAGGCATGCCCGCCGAAACGCGAGCCGTGGGCGAAGATCACGCCGGACGCGTCGGGGGTGTCGATCTCCACATTGGCGAGGATCTTGTAGGACCGGTTGCGCACGTTGACCGCGACGCCCTCCGGCACCGGCGCCGTGCCGGGGTAATAGATGTAGCGGTCGCGCGCCGGCTCGGCACTGGGTCGCTCCACGCCGAGCATCTCCGGCGCGGTGCGGTCATCGAGCGGCAGCGCCAGATTGGTGCGCGCCTCCTCGTTCCAGGCCTTGATCAGCGCCGCGAGCTTTTCGGGGTGCGCGTCGGCCAGATCCTTTGATTCCGAGCGGTCCGCCTCGACGTTGTAAAGCTGCCAGCGGTCCTGATCGAACTTGCCCTTGCCCGTGAACGGCGCGTGCACGGCGGACGCCAGCCAGCCATTTTCCCAGATGCCGCGCGTGCCCAGCATCGCATAGAACTGCCGCTTCTTCTGCGTGGGGGCGTCGGGCGCGGCATCGAACGTATACCGCATGGAGACGCCGGACAGGGGGAACTGCTCCACGCCGCGATAGACCTTGGGCATCTCGATGCCGATGATATCAAGCAAGGTCGGCACGATGTCCACCGAGTGGTGGTACTGATTGCGAATCTCGCCGCGCGCCTTGATGCCCTTCGGCCAGGAAATGACCAAGGGGTCCGCCGTGCCGCCCGAATATTGCGAATAGCGCTTGAACATCTGGAACGGGGTCGAGAACGCGGCGGCCCAGCCGGTGGGGAAATGCTCGTAGGTGTCGGGGCCGCCGAGCTTGTCGATCAGCTTCATGTTCTCGGCGATATCGTCGGGATAGCCGTTGAAGAACTTGTTCTCGTTGACCGAGCCGTTCGGCGAGCCCTCGCCGGAAGCGCCATTGTCCGCCGCGTAGATGACGATGGTGTTTTCGAGCTGGCCGGACTTTTCCAGATAGTCGATGATGCGACCGATCTGGACATCGGTGTATTCCGAGAAGGCGGCATAGACCTCGGCGAGGCGCGAGAACAGCTTCTTCTCGTCGGGCGAGAGGCTGTCCCAGGGCCGCACCATGTCCGGGGCATAGGCCGCGTCCGCCGGTAGCGGGTTGAGCGGCGTCAACTGCGTGTCCTTGGGCAGGACGCCCCGCTCGATCATGCGCGCCAGCACCCAGCTGCGATAGGCCTCGTAGCCGTCGTCGAACTTGCCCTTGTACTTGTCGATAAAGTCTTGCGGCGCCTGATGCGGCGCGTGATTGGCGCCGGGGTTGTACCACATGAACCACGGCTTCGAAGGGTTGGTGGCCTTCTGGTCGCGGATCATGCGGATGGCCTGATCGGCCAGATCCTTCGAGAAATGGTAGCCGTCCTGCGGGGCAGAAGGCGGCTCGATGAAGCGATTGTCTTCGACGAGATCGGGATACCATTGATTGGTCTCGCCGCCGATGAAGCCGTAGAAGCGGTCGAAGCCCATGCCCAGGGGCCAGGTGCTGCGATTTCCGCCCGAAGCCACGTCCTGCTCCGGCACATTGTGGTTCTTGCCCAGCCAGAAGGTGCTGTAGCCATTGTCCTTGAGGATTTCGGCGATGGTCGCAGCCTGCGGCGGAATGCGCCCGCTCGCCCCAGGGAATCCGTTGGCCCCCTCGGTGATCGCGGCCATGCCGTTGAGCGTGTGGTTGCGGCCGGTCAGCAGCGTCGAACGCGTGGGCGAGCACAGCGCGGCCGTATGCCATTGCGTATAGGTCAGCCCTTCCGCAGCCAGCTTGTCCAGAGTCGGCATATTGATCCGCCCGCCATAGGGCGACCATGCAGCCAGGCCGGTGTCGTCATAGAGCACGAACAGGATGTTGGGCGCACCTTCCGGCGCCTTCCTGGGCGTGAATGGACCCCAATCCGCCACCGAGTCGCGCACATCAAGCTCGATCTTGCCCTTGAAGTCCTTGTAAGGCCCCACAGGCTGGGTCTGCTGGGCCGCGGCGGGGCCGGCGATGGCCACGCCGAGGCCGATGCAGGCCATCGAAAAGAGAGTGGCTGGCGTCATGGCGGACCTCCCTGGTTGGCGATTGTGATCGCGTTCTTCTTTTCATGCATGGCATTGGCCGGCGCCGGACCAGATATCCGCTCACGTCAACGGACCCGCTTTCATCCCGCGTCTCGAATTTACCATCACTACATGCTCAGTCTGGCGTCGCTACTCTGGAACCTCTGAACATAATTACATGTCGATCAGGATGTCACAGGTCCGATTATAGCCTTGACGTCAGTCAATTCACTTAAAATTTGAGCGCTGAGGTCGTGCCACGCGAGGGGACTGCGCTGGCTGGGCGAGGAGAAGGTCGCGTCGGCCGCCCTCGCCTCCGATCACGGCCATCCAATTATCTCTAAAGGCGAAATCAGCTATGGTCGCCTGTCGGTACACGATCTTGGCTGATGCGTGGGGGCGATGAGTGCGGTAGAGATGCGGTCGGCCCCGGCGGGGCGGCGAGACCGCTCCGGGACATAGTCTTCGCTGCTGGACCTGTACCGTGGAAGGTAGAAGAGGATGCGGCTCAGGAGCATCCTGTCAGTCTTGTTGGCTGGCGTCCTCGCAGCCTTGATGATCTCGTTCATCGCGGCGGCGCGGAGCGACCGAGGCCGCCAAGCGGGTGCCTTGGCCGCACCTGCCGAACTTTCGTCCGGCGGCATCGGGGCGCTAACGCCGCAGGCGCCGGAGGGATATGTCGGCTCGGCGGCATGCGCGGGCTGTCATGCGGCGGAGGCCAAGGCCTGGCTGGCCTCGCAGCACTCCGGCGCCATGAGCCTTCCAACGGAAGCAACCGTCAAGGGTCGCTTCGACGGGGCGGAGGTCGGTCAAGGTCCGGCGAGCGCTCGCTTCTTCCGGGAGGGGACGGGCTATCGCGTGGAGATCGCCGGCTCGGACGGGACGCGGACGGTCTATCCCATCGCCTATACGTTCGGGCTCTACCCGCTCCAGCAATATCTGGTCGCCATGCCGGACGGGCGGGTGCAGGCGCTGCCCTTCGCCTATGATACGCGTCCCGCGTCCGAGGGCGGCCAGCGCTGGTTCCATCTTTATGGCGACGACGCGCCTCTGCCAGGCGACCCTCTGTTCTGGACCGGGCCGCAGCAAAACTGGAACCACATGTGCGCGGAATGCCATTCCACGGCGCTGCGCAAGGCCTACGATGCGGCGGCCGACCGCTTCGACACGCGCGTCTCCGAGATCAGCGTCGGCTGCGAGAGCTGCCACGGCGCCGGGGCAGGACACCTCGCCTGGGCGAAGGGGCCGCGCGATCGCGCGATATCTCATGTGGGATTTGCCAGTGCGGCCGCACCCCGGCCCGTCGTGGACTGGACTCCCGATCCGAAGACCGGAAGCCCGGCCCATGGTGTGGACCGGCCGCCTGGGGACGTTGTCGAGACCTGCGCGCGCTGCCACGCCCGCCGCGGCGTCTCATCCGAGAGCTGGCAACCCGGCCAGCCGCTGACGCAGACCCACATGCCCGTGCTGCTGGAGCAGGGCCTGTTCGAATCCGACGGGCAGAATCAGGACGAGGTGTTCAACGATCACGCCTTCAAGCAGAGCCTGATGTACAAGCGCGGCGTCGCCTGCACCGATTGCCACGACCCGCACACCGCGGCCCTGAAGGCGCCCGGCGCGGCGGTGTGCAGCCAGTGTCACCTGCCGGAGCGCTTCGCGGTCCAGAGCCACACCGGCCACGCCCCGGGACCCGGCGCGCCGGATTGCATCGGATGCCACATGCCGAAGCGCACCTACATGGTGGTCGACGCGCGCCACGACCATTCCTTCCGCATTCCGCGCCCGGATCTCTCCGCTGCGCTCGACACGCCCAATGCCTGCACCGATTGCCACACTCAAAAGCCTGCGATCTGGGCCGCCGAGGCGGTCGAGCGCTGGCATAGGCCGGAGCGCAAGGGCTTCCAGAGCTGGGGGCCGGCGTTTCATGCCGCGCGCCTTGGGGCAGCAGAGGCCCGTGCGGCCCTTGTCGCGCTGGCTGGAAATCGGGACGTGCCGGGCCTCGTTCGGGCCACCGCCGTCGGGGCGCTGGCGCAGTTCCCGGCGCGTATAAGCGACGAGGGGGTTCGGGCATCCCTCGCCGATCCCGATCCCATGGTTCGTGTGGCGGGGCTGCGGGCGGCGGCCAACCTGCCGCGCGCGGAGCGCTGGCGGAGGGCATCGCCGCTTCTGTCAGACCCGTCCGCCGCGGTGCGGCTGGAGGCGGCGGACCAGCTCGCCGATGTCCCGCCGGATGAGGTGGTCGAGCCTGAGCGCAGCCGCCTCCTCGCTGCGTTCAGCGAATACGAGGCAGCCCAGAGGCTGAATGCGGACCGGGCGGATGCGCGAGCCAATCTCGGCACCTTCCTTCTGCGCCGGGGCGATGGAGCCGGGGCGGAGATGGAGTACCGCGCCGGTCTCAAGCTCGATCCGACCTTCGCGCCCCTGCGCGTCAACATGGCGGACCTCTATCGGCGGCAGAAGCGCGAGGCGGACGCCGAAACGGTGCTGCGCGAGGGGCTCGCCATGCGCAATGACGCCGCCCTCCACCATGCGCTCGGACTCACCCTCGTGCGGCAGAAGCGTTATGACGACGCGCTGGTGGCGCTGGCATCCGCCCGCGCGCTGGCGCCCACCGAAGCGCGCTACGCCTATGTGGAGGCGATCGCCCTGCAATCGCTCGGCCGCCAAACTGAAGCACAGGACGTGGCCCGGCAGGGGCTGGAGCAGAGCCCGAACGATCCGGCGCTGATCGGACTTGTCCTCAATGCGGCGCTGGGCGCCGGAGACGTGAGCCGCGCCCGCGCGCTTGCGGAACGCCTGGCGGGCCTTCAGCCGGACAATCCCGAAGTGGCACGCATTGCCGCACGGCTCCGAGCGCGCTGACAGGCCTGCGCGACAAAGTCTTCGAACGATACCGCATGCGCCATAACCGTTACTGCCTGCGCTGCCGGTACCAGGGTCGGAATTCGTCGCCTGAGTGATCCGGTTCAATGCCCCCTGCGCCTGGTCGATCACCTCCAGCGCCTTGTCGGCGGTGGAGCCACCTGCGGGGATGGATGCCGCAGCGGTGCCCTGGATGACCCCGGATTGGGAAAGCGGCTGCTCCTCCACCGAAGCATCCAGCACAACTGTACCGGTCGGGACGCAGGTTCTTGAACCTAGAGCCAGGGTAAGAGTTCAAGCGCGATCCTAGATGGTCCGAGCCGCCCGCCGCAGTGACTGCGGGGCTTGGCCGAAGGCGCGGACGAAGGCGCGGCGCATGCGCTCCGGATCGCGAAAGCCGGTCACTTCTGCGACCCGTTCGATAGGGTCCGAAGATGACTGCACGTGCTCTCGCGCGACTTCCAGGCGCAAGCGCTCTATGGCCTTGGAGGGCGTCGTCCCGGTCTCGGCGGTGAAAATGCGCGCGAAATGGCGGGGGCTCAGCCCCGCCCGGTCGGCCAGCATGTCGACGGTGAGCGGCTTGTCCAGATGCTCCCGCACCCAGGTGAGCAGGGTGCCGAACCGTCCGTTCGGGGTCTTCAGTTCCAGCAGCGAGGAGAATTGCGACTGCCCGCCGCTGCGGCGATGGTAGAGCACCAGCTGGCAGGCGATGTCCTTTGCAACCGCATCCCCGTGCTCCTCCGCGGCGATGGCCAGTGCGAGGTCGATCCCGGCGGTGATGCCGGCAGAGGTCCAGACGTTGCCGTCGCGCAGGAAGATGCGATCGGGATCAAGCCGCACCTTCGGATAGCGGGAGACGAAATCCTGGGTGCGGCACCAGTGGGTCGTTGCCTTGCGGCCGTCCAGCAGTCCCGCCGCCGCCAGGACGTAGGCGCCGGAGCACACGCTCGCCACCCGCCCGCCACGCGTGGCATGGCGGCGGACGAAGGCGAGGGTCGTCCGGCAGTCGATGGCGGCCTCGACCCCCAGCCCGCCGGCGACGACGAGCGTGGTGATGGACTTGGCCGACTTGAGGCTGGAGGCCACCACCTCCACGCCACAGGAGCTGCGGACCGGCCCGGGCTGTGCGGCGATCATCTGCACGTTCGGCGCGGTGGGAACCAGGCGGCGCGCGATCTCGAACACCGATGCCGGGCCCGATGCGTCCAGAAGCTGGAAATCCGGGAAGATCAGGATGCCGATCATCGCCATGGCCGAAAACGAGGGAACCGTGACATTCTACATATGATCGCACCATGCCATGCTCGGCGGGTCAAGATCGGACCCCGAAGGTCGTAGAATGTCTTCATCCCTGAAATTCGGCTTGCTCGTCTTTCCCCGCATCACGCAGCTCGACATGACCGGGCCCCTGCAGGTGTTCTCCAGCCTGCCCGGCGCTGAGGTCCATCTGGTCTGGAAGCGTATCGAGGCGGTGCAGAGCGACACGGTGCTGTCCATCCTGCCCACCACCGCCTTCGCCGATTGCCCCCAGTTTGACGTCATCTGTGTTCCGGGCGGCTACGGCACCGACGACCTGATGGGCGATGACGAGGTGCTGAATTTCCTGCGCGCGCAGGCCGCCGGCACCAAGTTCGTCACCTCGGTCTGCACGGGCTCGCTGGTGCTTGCCGCGGCCGGGCTGCTGGAGGGCCGCAAGGCCGCCACCCACTGGAGCGCCGTCGATGTCCTGCCCGTCTTCGGCGTGACCGCGAGCCGCGAGCGGGTGTGCATCGACGGAAACCGCATCACGGGCGGCGGCATCACCGCCGGCATCGATCTCGGCCTGACTGTGATTTCCGAGCTGGTGGATCGCAGGACCGCCGAGGCCATCCAGCTGCGCCTGGAATACAACCCCGCGCCCCCGTTCAACGCCGGATCGCCGGAGACGGCCCCCGCCGACGTTCTGGCGCTGCTTCAGGAGAGGATGAAGGTGGCGAAGGCGCGCCGGCTCGACCTTGCCAGAGCGGCAGCGGCCCGCGCGCGGTGATCCGGCCATCGGCAGCTATTTTACCCCGCGGTCGAGACCGTCGACCGCGGCCGCATCGCCGTCGATGGCCCGTGCCAGACGCTCGGCTGTGACAGGCCCAAGGGTAAACCCCTGGTGGCCGTGGCCGAAATGGAACCACAGGCCGGGGTGGCGCCTCGCGCGGCAGGCGAGCGGCAGCAGGCCCGGCAGACAGGGGCGCGTGCCGGACCAGGGCGTTGCTTCCACGGGCGATCCCAGATCCACGAGGGACCGGGCTGCGGCCTCCCCCCGCGCGAGCTGGCGCGGGCTGGTGTCGGGCGCAGCGGCGGACAGCTCTGCGGCGGTCGCAATGCGCAGGCCGTCTCGCATGGGCGACAGCACCACGGAGTGGTCGGCAAGCAACATGGGCCGGGTGAGGCCGTGGGTGCCGCCATAGTGGCGATGATAGCCGCGCTTGCGGACCATCGGCACGCGATAGCCGAGGGGCTGGAGCAACTCCGGCGACCAGGGCCCGAGCGCCACGACGACGATTTTCGCGTCCATTCCCGCGACCTGCCAGCCGGCGCCGGAGCGCTGGAGGGTCCGTGCATCGCCGGTGACGATCCGACCGCCGCGATCCTCAAACAGCCGCGCGTAGGCGTCGACCAGCCCTCCCGGTGCAAGGCAGGTCCAGGGCGCTGTCCAGTGAACGGCCCCTGCCGGCGCCCGCCGCAAGGCAGGCTCGGCTGCGGCAAGCCCCGCCCTGTCGGCGACGGAGAAGGTGACACCATGCTCGCGCCCCTTGCGCTCCGCCTCCCGCACGGCGGCTGCAAGGCCCTGCTCCGTATCATGGACCTCCCAATAGCCGTCCCGGCGGATCAGCTTGTCGGCGCCCGCCGCCTCGATGAGGGCGGCGTGACGGGGCACGGCCTCCGATACCAGTTGGCGCCAGAGCGGAATGACCCTGCCCAGCGGACCGGGCAGGGATGACCGCCAATAGCCGAACAGCGCGGGCGCCTGTCTGGGCAGAGACGGCCAGTGCAGGTTTACGGCGTTCCTGGCGCCCCCCGCCATCGCGAGAAGCGCCAGCGGGCTTGTCGGCAGCGCGTACGGCTCGACAGCTTCCGCCTGGATGATGCCCGCATTGCCGTAGCTCGTTTCCGAACCGGGTGGCGCGCGATCAATGACGACACAGTCGTGTCCCCGCTCCTGCAGAGCCAGCGCCGTGGCCACGCCGACCATGCCGGCACCCAGAACTACAATTTCAGCCATGCTGCTTCCCCGAGAGCCGCCCGCGTGAGGGCCGTAGACTGTACTGTTATTCCGGAGCCATCGCTTCGAGCTCGGCCGTTGCCGCGGCTGCGTCGAAGATGCCCGTGCGTCCGATGAGCACCAGCCGCGCGCCCTCCACGGGCAGATCCGAGGGCAGCAGGCTTGCGCGGCGGCCGACGAGCTGGAACAGAAAGCTCTGGCCCGGCCGCTCGGCGACGCGGATCAGGCCCTTGGCCCGCACGAGACGCGGCGCGAGGGACTCGATGACGGCCCTGAACCGCGCGAGGACCACGGCACGCGGCGACATCCATTCGGCATGGACGAAGCGATCGTCGCGGATCACAGGGGCCTCGGCGGGAGCGGCCGGTTCGCGCGGAAAGGGCTGACCGAGAAGAAGCTCCAGCGGAATGCCGCCGCCCTCGTCCGCGACGAAAACCAGTGACTTGCCCATGCCCTCCAGCCTCGCCCGCAAGCTTGCATGATCGGCGGCGGCCGTCTCGCCGACCTTGGCGAGGACAATGATGTCGGCAGCCCGGACCTGGGCCTGCCAGAGGTCGTCGGCAACATCATGCGCCTCGGCGTCCACCACCGTCACCACCGCGTCGAGCCGCACGGCCTTCTGCAAGACGGGATCATGCAGCGCCTCGATGATCCCGCGCGGGTCGGACACGCCGCTTGCCTCGATCACGATGGCATCGATTGGTCGGCCGACCGACAACACCCCTGAAAGGGTGCGCAGCAGGTCGCCCTGCAACGAGCAGCAGATGCATCCGTTCTTCAATGCAAAGACCGGAAGGCCGGTGGCGGAGAGGATCGCCTCGTCGATGGCGATGGCGCCGAAATCATTGACGACGACAGCCAGGGACAGCTTCAAGTCACCGCCCAGCATGGCATTGATCAGGCTCGTCTTTCCGGCTCCGAGCGCGCCCGCGACGACGACAACGGGAACAGGACGCGCGGCACGGTCCTCATGCATGCGCCGGCCCTCGGCCACGCAGCGCACGCCCCGGCCGGGCGCGCGCGTCAAGCCGGCCGTCCAGAATGACCGGTCGCCCGCCCACCAGCAGCGCCTCGACCCCTGCGGCCGGCGCCGTCATGTCGGAAAAGCTGGCCCGGGCGGCGATGGTTGCCGGATCGAGCACGAGGATATCCGCGTCGCAGCCTTCCTGGAGGCGCCCCTTCCGCTTCATTTCGGGCGAGCAACTTTCGATGAGGCGGGCCGGCAGCACCGTGCATTTGGCCAGCGCCTCCACGAGGCCGATCTTGCCGCGGTCGCGGCAATACTCGCCGATGAACTTGGTGAAGGTTCCGGCTGAGCGCGGGTGGGACGACAGGCGCCGGGGCAGCGGCCATTCCTCGCCACGATAGATGGCGCCGTCGGGCTCCACCCATGGCATTGCATCCGAGGCGATGATGCCGCCGGGGTAGAGCACCGACAGGTCGAGAAGGTTCTGGAACGCCGGTTCGCTCTCGATATCGAGGAAATGCCACGCCACCAGCGCGGCGGGGTCCGCGTCCCGCGCCGAAAGGAGGTCGGCCCTGTCCCTCAGGTGCTGACGATTGTGGACCAGCTCGATGCTGTCATATCCCGACCCGGTCCGCTCCGGAAAATCCGTGGCCGCGAAGAAGCTCGCCGAAATCACCGTCGAGCCTGTCCCGTAGGGATAGGCCTCCACCGTGACCGGCAGACCGCGCGCCTGTGCGTGCTGGATCAGCGCCCGGCAACGCGCGATGTCGTGCAGCGAGGTCGAGTTGAGGTGGCAGATGTGCATGTGCGCACCGGTGGCGGCGGCGAGGCCGATGATGCGGACATAGGAGTCTTCGGAACTCAGGGGATCCGCATTGGCCATATGGGCGATGTGTGTGAAGGTTGGCGCCGCATGGCGGGCGGCGAGGTCGCAGACCCGCGTCATCTCCTTGATGCCGGCGCCCGGCGCGTAGCCATGGGCGATGCCGATGCCGATCCCCCCTTCCCGCAGTCCGGCCTCGATGACGGAGCAGATGTCCTCGACCGCGCGCGCCCTCGCAACCTCGCTCGACCACCCGCCGCGATTGTCGGCCCCCTCCCCCATCATTTCCATCGGATGCCGGCCCGGATCGGGCACGATGCCGGCCATCACCTGCTTGCGGGCAAAGATCCAGCTGGCGGAAGCCCCGTAGTTGAGCACCCGCCCGGCATTCTCCTGCCGCTCGTACCAGGCGCCGACCGGAAGGACGCCAACCTCCAGCTCGAGCGTCGTCGTCACCCCGTCGAACGCCTGCATCCAGTCCGCGGCGACACACTGGCCGTGGGCGTGGAGATCGATGAAGCCGGGGCACACGACGCGTCCGTCCGCATCGATCCGGCGCGTCCCGTCCGCTTCCGGAATGCGTCCGATCCGCACGATGCCGCCGTCCCTCACCCCGACATCGGCGACCTCGTCGCGGCCGGTCTCGGGATCGATCAGCCGGCCCCCGGAAATGATGCAATCGAAAGCTTCGCTCGGCACGACGTTCCGCCTCCGCCCGTCTTCACATGCCCGCCCACCCGCGCCACTTTTGGCGCGCTCGGTCTATTTCGGCTTGCCGGCAACCAGCGGGCAGTCGCTCTCGCTCAAGGGGCGATAGGCGACATCGGCGGTGATCGTCTCCAGGACCTTGTAGTAGGCCCAGGGCTTTTCCAGTTCCTTCGGCTCCTTCACCTGCACCAGATAGAAATCGTGGATCAGCTTGTTGTCGGCCCTGAGCCTGGCGCCCGGGGCGTAGAAGTCGTCGACCGGCGTCGCGCGCATCTTCTCGATCACGCGATCCGTGTCGTCGGAATTGATGGCCGCCACCGCCTTGAGATAGTGGAACACGGCGGAATAGACCGCGGCCTGCGGCGCCGTCGGCATGGCGCCGTGCAGGGCATAGAAGCGCTTGGCGAAGGCGCGGGTGTTGTCGTTCAAGTCCCAATACCAGGCCGTGACACCCGTCAGGCCCTTCGCCATCTCCAGGCCCATGCCGTGGATGTCGGTGAGGAACATCAGTAGCGCGACCGGGGTCTGGGGACCGGCATTCATGTTGAACTCGTTCCACTGCTTGATGGAAGAAACGAGCTGCTCACCTGCGTTGGCGAAGGCGACGACCTTGGCGCCCGAGCTCTGCGCCTGGAGGAGGAAGGAGGAATAGTCCGCATTGCCAAGCGGGTGGAACACCGAGCCGACGGACGTGCCGCCCACGGTGCCCAGCATGCGTTCGGACTCAGCCACCATGTTGCGCCCGAAGGCGTAATCGGCCGCGATGAAGAACCATTTGTCCTGCCCCTGGCCGACCAGCTTGCGGATGGGACCTGCGACCAGGTTGTAATTGTCGTGGAGCCACGCCAGCCCGGTCGGCGCGCACTGCTTGCCGGTGATCTCCACCGTGCCCACGGCGGAGTACATGACCAGCTTGTTCTTTTCTCGCCCGAGAGACTGGATGGCGAGGGCAACTGCCGAATTTCCGATGTCGGCCACCATGTCGACACCTTCGGAGAACCAGCGCCGCACGATCTGGGCGCCCACGTCCGCCTTGTTCTGGTGATCGGCGACGAGGAGTTCCACCTTGATGTCGGGCGAGCGTTTCCTGAAATCCTCTATGGCAAGCTTGGCGGCGACCACAGACCCCTTGCCGGAAAGATCCGACAGCGGGCCGGACTGGTCATTGATGATGCCAATCCTGACGACTCCATCCGAGATTTCCGCAGCCGCCGGCGTCGCCGCGAGGGCGAGGGCCGTGAGGGCGCCGACACCTGATATCCAGAACGCGCGCAGGAGACCCCTGCGGCTCCGCATGCCTTGATCGTGGTTCATTTTCCGGTGTTCCCCTGCGAGCCGTATCGGCTTCCTGGATTGGTTGCAGGCGGCGGGTGGAACCGGGCAAAATGGTCCGCCGTCGCCTGGTCCTTTGCAAATCCTGCGCTGTGAGGCGGAAGGCTACAACGGCCGTTTTCCCTCGTTTTCTGCCATCGCCCCGGTGGCCCGTGCGATCAATTCCCGGGCCATGACGTCCGCCACCAGCGCAGGCGACGTCCGGCTTGCCTCAGCGCGGTCGAGAACCTGCGCCAGCCGATCTGGAATGCGGTGCACGGCGTCATGGACCATGCCGCGGTCGTGCCCGAGATATTCTGCCGCAACGTTGATGATGCCCCCGGCATTTGCGACGAAGTCGGGCACGTAGAGAATGCCCCGCTCGTGTAGGAGGGCGGCATCCGCCTCCGTCGCGAGCTGGTTGTTCGCCGCGCCGGCGACGAGCCGCGCGCGCATCTGCGGAATGGTGACCTGGTTCAGCCCCGCACCGAGCGCGCAGGGCGCGAAAAGGTCGACGTCGGACGCATGGATCGCCGCCGGCGACACCACCTCCACGGGGATCGTCGTGCGCAGGCGCTCCGCCGCCTCCGGGTGCACGTCGGCGACCACCAGCGCGGCGCCGGCCCCATGCAGGCGCCGGCAGAGGTCCGCGCCGACGCTGCCGAGGCCCTGCACCGCGATCCGGCTCTGCGAAAGCGGACGGCCCCGCCGAGCGCACACATGGGCAATGCTGAGGAACACGCCAAGGGCGGTCCACGGCGAGGGATCGCCGCCGGCCTGATCTGCATCGGCCGGAAGCCCGAAGACGAAAGGCCTCTGCGAGCGCACGACTTCCATGTCGCGCGGCGTCGTGCCCACGTCCTCCGCCGCCAGATAGTCGCCGCCGATCTCCTCCAGGACCCGCCCGAACGCGCGGAACAGGGCGGCGCGGTCGAAGGTGCCATCGGGCCGCCGGATGACGGACTTGCCGCCGCCCAGCGGCAGGCCCGCCATCGCGTTCTTGTAGCTCATGCCGCGCGCGAGGCGGCGGGCATCCGAAAGCATGGCGGCCGCATCGTCATAGTGCCAGAAGCGGCAGCCTCCGGTCGCCGGCCCCAGCGCCAGCGAGTCCACCACGATGACCCCCGACAGGTCGCAGTCGGGATCCTCGAACCGGAAGATGAGCTGGCCGTCTTCCTCCATGCGGGTCAGTTGCAAGGTCATCACGATGCCCCGGTGCTGGACGGGAACGCGGCGGGATGAGCCTCCTGCGGGCCCCTGCCCTGCTGCATCCGCGCGACGGCCCGCTGGCTGGAGCGAAGCCGCTCCTCGAGCAGCGGGCGCGCGGCGGACCGGACCTCGGCCAAAAGCGCGGCCGGAGCGTTGTCCTCGGTGATGTCGAAGGGCGGCTTTGGGTCATACTCCAGCATCAGCTGGACCCGCTTGGCGACATCATCGCCGCACAGCTCGGCCGCCACCTGGAACGCGAAGTCGATTCCCGCCGTGACGCCGCCGCCGGAGATGCGGTTGCGATCCACCACGATCCGCTCCTTGACCGGGATGGCACCGAGGATTGCGAGCTGATCGCGCGACAGCCAATGGCACGCGGACTTGTAGCCATCGAGCAGCCCGGCACCCGCGAGGATGAAACACCCGGCGCACACGGACGTCACATAGCGCGCACTCGCGCCCGCCCGGGCGACGAAGGCCATGACCTCCTCGTCATCCATCAGCGCCATCTGCCCTGGACCACCACCGACGCAGAGCACATCCAGTTGCGGGCAGTCCGCGAAAGTGGTCGTCGGCATGAGGGTAAGCCCCACGTCGCTCGTGATCGGCTCGATGGACTTCCAAAGCAGGTGCATCCGGGCGCCGGGCAGGCGGGCCAGGACTTCGAATGGTCCCGTGACGTCCAGCTGGGTCATGCCGGGGAAAAAGAGAAGTCCGATGTCCAATGTTGTTTTCGTCACGTCGTTCCCTCTCGATGCTGCGGCATGAGATTGGGCATGACAGGGCGCGGCGGAAACGACATTCTACCCACCTTTCCTGCCAACGACCGGCAACGCGATGGAGGGCGGCTTGCAGCAGCGACACGTCGTCTTCGTGGTGTTCCCCGGTGCCCTGGTCCTCGACCTCTCCGGTCCGCTGGCAGCGTTCGAGCTGTCCTGCGAGACCTCCGAAGGCGCCGCGCCGCCCTACCGCCTGACGGTGGCGTCGGTGGCGGGCGGGCTGGTGCGAACGTCGTCGGGACTGGAGCTGATGAGCCAGCCGCTCTCCGGCGTGGGTGAGGTGGATACGCTGGTGGTCGTCGGTGGGCCGGGGGTGCACCTGGCCGCATGCGAGCCCCGCCTGCTGGCATGGATCTCCGATCGCGCCGGGGGCATCCGCCGGGTCTGCTCCGTCTGCACGGGCGCCTTCGTGCTGGCGGCAGCGGGGCTTTTGGGCGGGCGACGGGTGGTGACGCACTGGGGCTCCTGCCGGCTGCTTCAGGATCGCTATCCCGACCTGACGGTGTCGCCGGATGCGATATACGAGCACGACGGTCCCGTCTGGACCTCCGCAGGCGTGACCGCGGGCATCGATCTGGCGCTCGCCCTGATCGAGGACGACCGCGGCCACGCCGAGGCCATCCGCGTCGCCAAGCGGCTGGTGGTCTTCCTGAAGCGTGGCGGAGGGCAGACCCAGTTTAGCGTTCCGCTGGCCTTGCAGGCGGCGGACGACGGCGGCTTCGAGGCCCTGCACAGCTGGATCAGCGACCACCTCGACCAGGACCTGCGGGTGGAGACGCTCGCCGAGCGCGTATCCATGAGCCCGCGCACCTTCGCCCGGCTCTATGCCGCGCGGACCGGCCGCACACCGGCCAAGGTGGTGGAGGAATTGCGGCTCGATGCCGCCCGCCGGGCACTCGAGGAGACACGGCAGAGCATCAAGGAAATCGCGGTGCGCTGCGGCTTCGCCGACGAGGAGCGGATGCGGCGCGCCTTTCGCCGGCGGTTGGGCGTGAACCCGCAGGACTATCGCGGCAAGTTCGGATCGATCGAGGCCTGCGGCGTGGCGCGCTGACTTCGATCCACGCGCCGCACCCATCACGGCGCGGGCGAGAAGCGCGTCTCCATGGCGTTCCGCCTGGGCGCCTCTCCAATTTTTGGAGGAACCTTCGCATCTCGGGGGCAGCCTGCCATCACGCTTCCACGGATAACGTAGTTGCATCAGTCGGTTAGCAATTGGCACCACGCTTGCGTTGGGAAGGGACGCAGTTCGTGAGGCCAAATGCAACTTCACTTCGCTCTCGATTTTGACGGCACCATAAGCCTCGTCGACACCACGGATCTTCTGCTCGCGACATTCGCGGATGGGAGCTGGCAGGAAATCGAAGAAGAATGGTGCGCCGGCCGCATCGGCTCGCGGGAATGCATGTCGCGGCAGGTCGCTTTGCTGGAAGCGCCACGCGCCGCCATGTTGGCAGCCCTCGCCGATGTGAAGCTCGATCCGCACTTCGCAGCCTTCGTCACCCGGGCCTGGCTCTGCGGCGCGACCGTCTCCGTGGTGTCCGACGGGTTCGATCTCGCCATCATTCACCTGTTGCACGCCAACGGGATCGACCTGCCGGTCACCAGCAATCGGCTGGTGGAAACGGCCAATGGCCGCTGGCAGGCGGCTTTCTCCAATCGCGGGGAACAGTGCCCAAGCGGCACCTGCAAATGCGCCGCCGTGCCCGCAAATCGCCGTGTGGTGCTGGTGGGCGACGGGCGATCCGACTTCTGCCTTGCCCGCCGCGCCGACTTTGTCCTGGCCAAGGGGGCGCTCGCTGCCTTCTGCGGTGCCGAGGGCATCCCTCACCGCGCAATTTCAGGCTTCGCCGACGCCCTGGCTTTCCTGGACCCGCTCCGGGCGCGCCGCCATGCGGCCCCCTCCCGTCTTATGTTCGAGGACATCCATGCTTGATCGCCAGACCGAAGTCGCAACGTCCGCCGCCGAGCGCACCCGCCTGCGTGAACTGGAAAAAACCTATTGCTCCCATGGGGATACGGTCCATTACACCCCGGAGCCGAAGATATTCGAGCGGTGCGAGGGGTCGTTTATCTATGATGACGAGGACCGCGCCTTCCTTGATCTTCAGATGTGGTACTCGGCTGTCAATTTCGGCTATGCCAATCCGCGTCTGAACGAGGCCATGCGCCGCCAGCTCGATCGCCTGCCCCAGGTGGCGAGCCAGTATCTGCATCGCGAGAAGATCGAGCTGGCTGCCGAGATCGCCGAAGGCGCCATGGCGCGCTTCGGGCACAAGGGGCGGGTGCATTTCAACGTGGGCGGCGCCCAGGCCATCGAGGACTCCCTCAAGCTGGTGCGCAACGCCTGCGACGGCAAAAGCCTGATGTTCGCCTTCGAGGGGGGATACCACGGCCGCACGCTGGGCGCCTCGGCCATCACCTCGTCCTACCGCTATCGCCGCCGCTTCGGCCATTTCGGCGAGCGCGCCCACTTCATCCCCTTCCCCTATCATTTCCGCGGCCCGCGCGGCATGACGAAAGAGGAATACGGCCACCACTGCGTGCAGCAGTTCGCCCGTCTGTTCGAGAGCGAATACAACGGCGTGTGGGACCCCAAGGCCGGCAAGTGCGAATACGCCGCCTTCTATGTGGAGCCGATCCAGGGCACCGGCGGCTATGTCATCCCGCCTGCGAACTTCTTCCCGGAGCTGAAGGAGGTGCTCGACCGCCACGGCATCCTCTTGGTGGTGGACGAGATCCAGATGGGCTTCTACCGCACCGGCAAATTGTGGTCGATCGAGCACTTCGGCGTGGCGCCGGACATCATCGTGTTCGGCAAGGCCCTCACCAACGGGCTCAATCCCCTGTCCGGCCTGTGGGCGCGGGAGGCGCTCATCAATCCGCAGGCGTTTCCGCCCGGCTCCACCCATTCCACCTTCAATGCCAATCCGCTCGGCACCGCGGTGGCGCTGGAGGCCATGCGCATGATGCAGGAGGAGGATTTCGCCACCTCCGTGGCCGAGAAGGGCGCCCGTTTCCTCGACGGCCTGAAGGAGCTGAAGGCGAAGCACGCCATCGTCGGCGACGTGGACGGCCTCGGCCTCGCGCTGCGGGTGGAGATCTGCGAGCCACACGACAGCTTCACCCCCTCTAAGGCCATCGTCGACCGCATGGTGGACGAGGCGCTGAAGGGCGATCTCGTCCATGGCGGCGAGCGCTTCGGGCTGGTGCTGGACATCGGCGGCTACCACAAGAACGTCATCACGCTGGCGCCGTCGCTGACCATCAGCCACGCCGAGATCGACCTCGCCTTGGCGCTGATGGACCAGCTGTTCACCCGCGTGACGCCCCGGTGAGCGCCATGCGCATCAAGGTCATCGATCTGGACGGTGCACTCACCGTGCAGGACGAGGTCATGGCCGGCCTGCCCGGCTGTGACGCCGACCTGTTCCTCGCACGGGATCTCGCGCCCCGGCTGCGCCTTCTGGCGGGCCGGAGCGCGCTCAGGACGCTGGCCGACCGGCTCGGCCCGCCGACGCGCGGCGAGATCTGCTTCTATGGCTCGGGCGACTTCCATCACCTCAGCCACCTTCTGGTGTCGCGCTTCGATCAGCCGGTCAGCGTCGTGCATTTCGACAACCATCCGGACTGGACCCGCTTTCCCCGCACGCTCAATTGCGGCTCGTGGGTGAGCCGCCTTCTGGAACAGCGGAACGTGGCGCGGGTGGTGACGCTGGGCCCGTGCAGTTCTGATCTCAGCGCGCCGCAGCTGAAGGGCGCGGATCTGCCGCTCCTGCGCTCCGGGCGCCTTCAGATGCATCCGCTGGCGGCCGGTGCCACCTTCTATGCCGGGCCGGGCTTCGAGGTCGCGAGCGTGCGCGGCGCGGCGGGGATTGGCGCCGACGGCCTGCGCTGGGACGGCCTCGAGGACGGCGATTTCGCGGAACGAATGGAGGCCATCGCCGCCGAGCTGCCGCACACGCCGCTCTGGATCACCCTCGACAAGGATGTGCTGGGTCCGGACGAGGCGGTGACCAACTGGGATCAGGGCCGGCTTCCCCTCCACAAGGTGCTTCAGGCCATCACCGTCTTCGCCGAGCACCGGCCGGTTCTGGGCATGGATGTGTGCGGCGACTATTCGCCGGAGGGCGACAATGGCGCGCTGCGCGCCCTCTGCGCCTATCTGGACCGCGACCAGCGGCGCGATCCCCACGGCAATGCCAACGCCGTCAACGGCGTCACCAACGGCCGCATCCTCCGGCACATGGGGGACATCCTGCAATGAGCGTGTCCCTCGTCGCCCTGTTCGCCGCCTCCGTCGCCTGCGACGTGGCCGGGCAGCTGGCCTTCAAGCGCGGCGCCGACCGCCTTCCGGCCGTCAGCACCGGCGCCGGGCGCTTCGCCCTGAGGCTGGTGGCCGAGCCATGGCTGATCGCGGGGCTGATGATCTACGCCATCGAGTTCCTGGTGTGGACGCGCATCCTCGCGCTGGTGCCGCTCGCCATCGCCTTTCCCGTCGCCAGCCTCAACATCCTCGGAGTCACGGTGGCGAGCCGCCTGTGGCTCGGCGAGCGGATCGCGCCGCGGCAATACGCCGGGGCCGCCCTCGTCACCGCCGGTGTCGCCCTCGTCGCATCCAGCCTGTGAGAAACCCATGCCTCTCGACCGCAGCATCATGATCGAAGGCGGCCCCGTCGGGGTGCTGCTCCTCCACGGACTTGGCGGCACCCCGGTGGAGCTGCGCGAGGTGGCGCGGCGGCTCGCCGCCGGCGGCGCCACCGTGCTGTGCTGCCAGCTCGCCGGCCATTGCGGCACCGAGGCGGAGCTGGCGGCGACGACGATCGAGGACTGGTACGCCAGCGCCGCGGCCGCCCTCGCGACACTGGAGGCGCGCTGCACCAAGGTGATCGTGGGCGGCCTCTCCATGGGCGCGCTGCTCGCCGCTTTGCTCGCCGCGCGCAATCCCGAGAGCGTGGACGGCGTGGTGATGCTGGCGCCGACCCTGCGTTATGACGGCTGGTCCATCCCCCGCTACGGCTTCCTGCTGCGCCTCCTCATCAACACGCCGCTGGGCCGGCGCTATCGCTTCGTGGAGCGCGAGCCCTACGGCCTGAAGGACGAGCGCATCCGCAGCGTGATCGTGCGCGCCATGCGGCTGGGCGATACCGATGCCGGCAGCCTCGGCACGCCCTCCGCGGCGTTGCGGCAGCTGTGGCGGCTGGTGGCGATGCTGAAGCCGCAGCTCGGCAGCATTCGCCAGCCCGTGTTCATCGCCCATGCCCGCCACGACGACGTGGCGAGCTTCAACAACGCCGTGCTGCTGCAACGCCGCCTCGGCGGCACCGTGGATTGCCTGGTGCTCGACGACAGCTACCACCTCGTCACCCTCGACCGGCAGCGCCATCTCGTCACCGACCGGATCTCGGCCTTCATCCAGGGCGTGGTGGAGGCGCCGCTGCGCCAACCCGCAAGCGAGCCGCGCCGGGCGACAGCCGGCCGTGCCGAACGGCAGCCCCCCCACACACAGCCTCCCCAGGGACAGGTGGCGCATGTCGCATGATGCCCTGGTCGGCGACTGGCCCGGGGAACCGGCCCGCGCGCCGGTTGCCCCGCTCGTGCGCATGGTGTCCGGCATGGCCGGCATCGATGCCACGGCCTGGAAGGCCGCCCGCCCGCCCGAAAGCGAGGGGTGGGCCTATCTCGCGGCCTGCGAGACCTCCCCGCCGGACGCCCTTGAACTGGCGGCGGTCAGCGTGGGCGACCGCTCGGGTCTGGCCGCAGCGGCCCCGCTGTTCGCCCTGAAATATCGGCTGGACACCCCGTTGCAGGACGGACCTCTGGCCGCCTTCTGCGATCGCCTCGCGCGCCGCGCGCCCGGTCTCATGGAATGGCGGATGCTCGGCGTCGGCTCGACCTTTACCGACGCCTGCCCGGTGGCGCTGAACCCGCGCCTGTGCGAGGCCGGACGGGCGGAGGCCGTCGCAAACCTCATCGCCACCATTGAGGCGGAGGCGGCGCGGCGCGGCGCCGGGCTCGTGGTGTTCAAGGACCTCGCGCCGCGCGAGCTGGCGCTGCTGGCGCCGCATCTGGCCGCCGCCCGCTACTTCGCGGTGGAGAGCCTGCCGGTCGCGGTGCTGGACCTCGACGGCACCGGCGATCTCGATGGCTATCTCGCCCGCCTCTCGCCGGCCACCCGCAAGGATCTGCGGCGCAAGCTGAAGCGGGCCGAGCGGGTGGAGGTGGAATGGCGCACCTCCCTCGCCGGTATGGAAGGGGAGGTGCGCGCCCTCTATGAGTCCACCCGCACTCGCAGCCAGGTGCGCTACGGCGATTTCGAGGATTTGCCGGACGGCTATTTCGAAACCGTGTCGCGGGCGCTCGGCACCGATGCCGTCTTCGCCTGCTATCGCGTGGGCGGGCAGCTTGCTGCCTTCAACCTCCTGTTCGTCGAGCCCGACCGGGTGATCGACAAGTTCCTCGGCATGGCCTATCCGCTCGGCCCCGCGCACGATCTCTACGCCCTGAGCTGGTTGGAAAACGTGCGCTTCTGCCAGCGCATCGGCCGGCGCTACCTGCAGACCGGGCAGACCGCCTATGCGTCCAAGCTGCGCTTCGGCAGCGCGCTGGAGCCGCGCACGCATCTGGTGAAGCATCGCAACCGGGCACTCCATACGGTCTTGCGCCTCGTCGCCCCGCTGTTGGCCTTCCCCCGCTGGGATCCCGACCTGCGACGGCTGGGCAGGGAGGGCGCGCGATGACGCTGCGTCCCGCCACCGCCGCGACCCTGATCCTCGTCGCCGTCTTCCTCGCCGTGGACACCGCGACCCAGCTCGCCTTCAAGGGCGCCGCCGAGGCCATCGGCGACATTCCGCTGGGGCTGGACTTCCTCGCCGCCGCAGCCGGAACCGCGTTCGCGTGGCTGGCGGTCGGCCTCTACCTTGCGACCTACGTGCTGTGGATGCTGGTGCTGCGCACGACCGCCCTCAGCCGCGCCTTCCCCCTGACGGCACTGAGCTATGTGAGCGTGCCGCTGTTCGCCTGGCTCGCGTTCGGCGAGACGGTGGACGCGCGCACCGCCGCCGGCATCGGCCTCATCCTCGTGGGCGTCGCGCTCGTGGGTCATGGGGAAGATGCCGAAGCCGATGCCGTTGCGAAACCGGAGCTGACCCCATGCGAAACCTGATCGCCGGCCTCCTGACGCTGGGTCTGGTGACCCCGGCCTCAGCCGCGCCGGACGTCACCGGCGTCTGGATGACCGAGGATGGCGAGGGCGCCGTTGAGATCGCGCCGTGCGGCGACATGCTCTGCGGACGCATCGTGTGGCTGAAGTCCCCGCTGGACGCGCATGCGCAGCCCGTGCGCGACGAGAACAATGCCGACCTGACCCTGCGCGATCGCCCCCTCTGCGGCATGGAGGTGATGTCCGGCGTCGTGCCGGGCGGTGACGGTTGGGAAGGCGGCTGGATCTACGATCCGGAGGCCGGCGCACGCTATTCCGTGGCCATCGCGCCGGACGGCGCCGACGCCATCGTCGTGACAGGTTTCATTGGGATCAAGGCGTTCGGCCGTGCCCTCCACTGGCACCGCGCGGCCGCCACGCTGCAACGCTGCGACGCCGCGCCCACCCTGAAGGCCAGCGCCGGGAACAAGAGGTCCTAGGACGTATGACGCGACGGCGCGGTTCGCGTTGGCTGAACTGGTGGTCGCTGCTGCCCCTGCGGCTGCGGCTCACTCTCTATTTCGTCATGGTCAGCGTGCCGCCCGTGCTGGTGGCGAGCTTCATCGCCGCCGAGGTCATCTCGGTGACGTTCGAGCGCAACGTGGAGCAGTGGATCGGCGAGATCGCGACCTTCATGGCCAACGAGGCTGCGGAGGGCCGCGAGGAGGCCCAGCGCGCCACCGCCGTCGTCGCCGCCGCCGTGTCACGGGGCGGCACCGAGCCCATCGCGCCGTTCGCCGACCTGCTCACCACCGTGGGCTATGATTTCGTGCGTCTCTACACGGCGGACGGCACGGTCCTGTTCTCGACCGGCGACCTGGAACTGATGCAGCCTTTGCCGCTCAAGGCGGTCGCGTCCATCTTCTTCGTCCGGCAGGGCGGGCACCGCGCCATGATGGTCGGAGCGGTGCAGCCGGTGCGCATCGGCGACCAGGCGGGCTTCCTCTTCATCGCCAATCTGCTGGATGAGCAGTTCTTCACTGCCCCGCAGACCATCCGCTCGCTCGACCTGCACCTGATCGAGGTGACCGAGGGCGGTGAATTGCGCGATCTCGAAGACCTCAAGCGGACCCCGCTGCCGGTGCCGCCGGAGTCGCTGGCGGCCCTCAGCGCCGGCGCGCCCCTCGCCATCCAGAGGCGCAGCTTCGGCCTGGGGCCAGCGGCGGCGTTCAGCGCCCTTCGCGACGACAGCGGACGTCTCGTGGGCATCATCGCCTGCCGGCTCAACGGCACGTCGGCGACGTTCGAACGCCTCGGCACCGTCTCGCTGTTCGGCGCCCTGGCGGCGGTCGCGGGCGTGCTGTCGCTGCTGGTGGGCTTCAGCATCTCAAGGCGCATGAGCCGCCCCCTGCATGACCTCACCCGCGGCGTGCGCGCGGTGGCCGAGGGCAACTATGCCATCCGCGTGCGCGAGACCGGCGGGCGCGAGATCGAGGCGCTGGCCAGCGGCTTCAATGCGATGACCGAGCAGCTCCAGACCCTGCGCGACCGGGAGACCGCCACGCGCCACCGGGCCCAGCTCGCGACGCTCGGGCAGGCGGCGGCGGTGATCGCCCACGAGATCCGCAACCCGCTCGGCATCATCAAGACATCGGCGGAGCTGGTGCGCCGCAAGACCCCCATGGCGCCCGGCGAGGACCGGCTGATGATGTTCGTCCTCGACGAGGTGCAGCGCATCGACCGGCTGGTGAAGGATCTGCTGGACTATGCCCGGCCCCCGCAATGCACCGCGGTCCCGCTCGATCTCGTCACCTTCATCGTCCGGCCGGCCCTCGACTTCGTGGCGCCGGAGCTGCGCCGCCGCAACATCAGCCTCATCGCCCGCCTGCCGGACCACCCGCTGCCGATCCAGGGCGACAAGGATCTGCTGCACCAGGCGCTGCTGAACCTCATCATCAACGCCATGGACGCCGCCGGCGATGGCGGTCACATCATCGTGCGTGCGGAGCTCGAGGCGGACGCGGCCGTGCTCCATGTGGAGGACAACGGCCCGGGCATCCCGGAAGACGTGCGGGCCACCCTTTTCGAGCCTTTCGTGACGACCAAGGTGAACGGCACCGGCCTCGGGCTCGCGACCGTGCGGTCCACCGTGGAGGTGCATGGCGGCGAGGTGACGTGTGCCGACGCACCGGAGCGCGGCGCCATCTTCACCATCCGCCTTCCGCTCGGCAAACAGGGGTGATGCCGCGTATGGCCGCGAAGATACTCATCGTCGACGACGAGGTCCGCCACGGGGAGGTGCTGGAGGCCGCCCTCGCCGAGCGCGGCTTCGAGGCGGTCTCAACCAACACCGTCGCCAGGGCGCTCGCCTATTGCGCCAGCCAGCCGGTGGACCTGGTGCTGAGCGACCTGCGCATGCCCGGGCGGGGCGGCAGCGACCTCTTGAAGGCGCTGAAGCAGGAGCGGCCCGACCTGCCGGTCATCATCATGACAGCCTATGCTTCGGTGCGGGGCGCGGTGGATCTCGTCAAGGACGGCGCTTTCGACTATGTGGCCAAGCCCCTCGACCTCGACGACGTGGTCGCCACCATGGCGCGGGCGCTGCGGCTCAAGGCGGTGGAAGGCGAGAATGCGCGGCTGCGCTCCGAGCTGGAGGGACGTTACCGCTTCGACAATCTGGTGGGCGACAGCCCGGCCTTCCGCGACGTGCTGCGCCAAGTCACCGAGGTGGCGCCGAGCCGCGCCAGCGTGCTGCTGCTGGGCGAGAGCGGCACCGGCAAGGAACTGGTGGCCCGGGCCATCCACTACAACAGCCCGCGGCGCGACCTGCCCTTCGTCGCGGTCAACTGCGCTGCCATTCCGGAGACCCTGATCGAGAGCGAACTGTTCGGCCACGTGAAGGGCGCCTTCACCGGAGCCACCGGCGCCCGCGAGGGCCGCTTCGCTGCCGCTGACCATGGCACGCTCTTCCTCGACGAGATCGCCGACATGCCCCTGCCGGTTCAGGCCAAGGTGCTGCGCGCCTTGCAGGAGCAGAGCTTCGAACCTGTGGGCAGCAGCAAGAGCGTATCGGTGGACGTGCGGATCATCGCCGCCACCCACAAGGATCTGCAGAAGGAGATCGCGGCCGGCACCTTCCGCATGGACCTTTACTACCGTCTCGCGGTCTTCCCCATCCCCCTGCCGCCGCTGCGCGAGCGCAGCGACGACATCGTGCTCCTCGCCGACCATTTCCTTGCCGCCGCGGCACGCGACATGGGCAAGCGCATCAAGGGCCTGACTCCCGACGCGCAGGCCCTGCTGACGCGCTACCGCTGGCCGGGGAACGTGCGAGAGTTGCAGAACTGCATGGAGCGGGCGGCTATCGTGGCGCGGGGCGATCTGGTGGGTCCCAGTGACCTGCTGCTGTTCGAGGCGACCGGCGAAGCCGATGCACAGCCTCACACGCTCAACGGCGATCTCGATGGTGAGCTGACCCGCATCGAGCGCGAATTCGTGCTGAAGGCCCTCAAGGACAGCGGCGGCGTGCAGGCCCGCGCCGCCGAGAAACTCGGCATCACCGAGCGCAGCCTCTGGCATCGCATCAAGAAGCTTGCGATCAAGATCGACAAGGTGGCTGGAGCCGGCGATGGCTAGGCCGCTTCCCGCACTCCTCCTGATGCTGGCCGTTTCGGTCCCGTGCGGGGCGCAGGCGCAGGACGCCGGCGCGGCTTCGGCTTCGACCACGTCCGCCGCAGCCGACGCGTGGATCGTCACGCTTGGCGGCAGCTTCAGTCTGGGGCCGTCCTTTGACGGTGCGCGGACCTTCGGGCCGTTCTTCTCACCCTCGTTCGACATCCGGCGCGCAGACGAGCCGGCGACTTTCGGCGCGCCCGACGACAATTTCGGCTTCAGCCTGTTCAATCTCGGCGCTTTCAGCCTCGGCCCGCTCGCGGGCATCCGCGAGGGGCGGCCGAGCGGCGTCCTGCCTGGACTGCCGGGCTATTCCTGGGCGCTGGAGGGCGGCGGATTCGCCGAATACTGGCCAATAGCCGGCATATTGCGGACCCGCGTGGAGCTGCTCCAGGGCCTCGGCAGCTCAGGTGGCCTTGCCGCCAACCTCTCGGCCGATGTCGTGCAGAAGCAGGGCTTGTTCACCTGGTCCATCGGGCCGCGCCTGTCGCTGGCCGACAGCGCGCTGATGCAGACGGAATTCGGTGTCTCGCCCCTCGCAGCGGGGCTGAACGGCCACATCGCCCCCTACGCGCCCGGTGGCGGCATCAAGTCCGTCGGCCTCACCTCGTCCCTGTCCTATGAGGTGTCACCGGACTGGACGACGACCCTCTACGGCAGCTACCAGCGCTTGGCGGGCGCCGCAGCGGCAAGCCCCGTGACCACACTGTCCGGAAGCCCCAACCAGATCACCATCGGGGTGGGGTTCGAGCATTCGTTCGTGCTGGGGCCTTGAGACGCAGCTTCGCGTGCGGTCTCCTGACGGGCGGGACACCGCACTAATCCTGGATGGTGTCCGCGAAGGCCCGGGCGAAGCGGACGGCAAGGGCGCGGGCGTCGGCCTGGAGTTGCTCGGGGCTCTTGGGAGCGGCCGCGCTGTTGCGGACAGGGATCTCGAGCGTGAGGCTGCCGCCGCCGCTGTCCTGCTCGCGCCAGATGACCCGGGCGAGGACGTGCTCCGCGTCGAGCGACTGGAAAACGATGTGGAGGCCCTTGTTCATGCGATCGAACGCCTTTCTTGCCGGAGGCACGGCGTGCGACGCGCCGCTCGCGTGCGATCGCGCGACGGGGGCCGGGGCGCCGGCCGATGGTGGGCCCTAGAAGTCGGACGTGGACAGGCGGTGGAAGCTTTGCCGCCGCCGCGCATACACACCGCTCGCGGCGCGCTCGATCCGCTGCCGGTTGGTGTCGAAGGTGCGCAGGGAGGCCGCCTCGTCCTGGCCGCTCTGGGGACTGAACCGCGTCAGCACATCGGCGTCGAGATGGAACGCGATCTCGAACGCGGAATCGTGTCCCCAGAAGGTCACGCAGCGCCTGACGGGATCAAAGACGCGGCTGGCGTTGGGAAACTGAAGGGTCATGGAAGCCTCCTGTTTGCGGGCCGTCCGTCAAAGGAGGAGCGCATCCGTCGAAGGTGCTTCACGCGCCCTCGCGGATGTCTGCTGGTCCTTCAACACGGCGGCATCGAGTTCGGCGGCATTCACCGAGAGGCACTTGCTTCGACCCGGAGGCGCCGCGAGGGCGGGCGTGTGCAGCATCGTCGCCATGCGCCGGTAGGCCAGGAATGAGACGCCGAGAAGCTGCTCCTCGTCGATGACGAGACGGTAGGTTCCCGCCGGGAGGTCGCCGTCCGCGTCGCTGAGGTGGAAGGCGTGGTCGAACGTGACCGTGGTTTCACGGGTGCGGACGTTCATGACAGCACCTCAGCCCTTCTTCTTGGGCGGACCCAAGGATACGGGGGACCCCTTCACGAACGACGCCGGCGGCTCGGGCACCTTGACCTTCTTCGGCTTCTTGGTTTCGCGATTGCCGCGCATCTGTCCTTTGGCCATGGCCGTCTCCTCTCGGGCACGTGGGTCGATCCTGCCGGCGAAACGAAAAACGCCCTGCGACCATCAAGGGCCACAGGGCGTCGGGCGCTCTGCTCGGCAAAGGGATGGCACATCACCACCGGAGCTGCCGGTACATCCGCGGTCAGCCTTCGGCAACAATGATCAGTCCGGCATTCCCGAAAGACTCGGGCTGCCGGCCATCAGGTCAGCTCAGATCCTTGAGCATGTCCGCGGACATCTTCCCGCTCTTGCGATCGGCGACGAGCTCAAAGCCCACCTTCTGGCCTTCGCGCAGCTCGCCAAGGCCGGAGCGCTCGACAGCGCTGATATGGACGAACGCGTCATTGCCGCCCGCATCAGGAGCGATGAATCCAAAGCCCTTCTGGGCGTTGAACCACTTCACGGTTCCCTCAGTCATGGGAAACCCTCTCAATTTCGATAATTAGCTCACCGGCCCATGGCCAGTCGTCGACATCGCATTTTCTGGCGAGAATTTCTGGATGGGCGCAAAATACAAATCTGCGCGAAACCAATTGATCAGGCTTTGTATCGACAAGATCACTATGCTCCGATATTCGCGAGTGTGCAACATTATTTATACCTCAATCAATTCAACAAGGCGGTAGCCCGCCCATGTGCTAAGCTGATGGCCCAACCCCCTTTGAGCAGACCTGACCCCAGGCTAGCCAGGTGCGCTTTTGTTTGCGCAGCCTGGCCAGACGCTCAAGCGCCGCAGAGCCCCACGGAGCGCCCTTGATCCCTCTCCAGATCCGCCACACCACCACCTATCGCTTCCATCGGCCGGTGACCTTCGGACCGCATCGACTGATGCTCCGCCCCCGGGAAAGCCGCGACCTTCGGGTGACGTCGAACCAGCTGTTGCTGACCCCCGCGGCAACGGTGGACTGGGCTCAGGATGTCTTCGGCAACGCGGTCGCCACCGCGACCTTCTCGACGTCCGGCGATCAACTGGTCATCGAGAGCACGACAGAACTCCAGCTCGATGCCGTGCCATGGCCGGTGTTCGCCATCGCGGGCACCGCCACGTCCTTTCCGTTCAGCTATTCCGCCGACGAATGGACCGATCTCGGCGCGCTGGCGGTCCCCCAGTTTCCCGATGCCAGCGGACGGTTGCGGAGCTGGGCGATGGGTTTCGTTCGGGGGAATTCCACCGACACCCTTTCGCTGCTGAAGGATCTGAGCGCCGGCGTATCCCGCCAGATCTCCTATCAGAGCCGCGACGAGGAGGGCACGCAATCGCCGACGGAAACCCTCGATCGCGGCTGGGGCTCCTGCCGCGATTTCGCGGTGCTGTTCGTGGAGACGGTCCGCAGCCTCGGCTTCGGCGCGCGCATCGTGTCGGGCTATCTTTACAACCCGGCCGGAACTTTCGTGGGGTCTCAGGGCATGGGCTCCACCCACGCATGGGCGGAAGTGTTCGTGCCCGGAGCAGGCTGGATCCCGTTCGATCCCACCAATCGCAGCATGGGCGGGTTCAATCTCATCCCGGTCGCGGTGGTGCGCGACATCCGCCAGGCCATTCCGGTGCAGGGCAGCTTCGTCGGGGACAGCTCCGCCTTCGGAGGCATGACGGTGGACGTCCACGTCACGTCTTGACGGGACGGGGCGTCGCGGCGGGGGGAGGCGCGCTGATCGCCGACAAGGTGATCCACCGCATGGCCCCAATCGCCTGACGAGAGAGGCGCGTAACAAAAAAAGCGCCCGCCGTGTGGGGCGGGCGCCGTGTCTCTCCGGATCGCTCAGTGATCCAGATCGCCCTGGGCGAAGAAGTGCTTGCGGATCTCCTGGGTGTAGCGGACGAACCGGCCTTCCCCCATCACCGAGAGGTCGCGCGGGCGGGGCAGGTCGATGTCGTAGACGGCCTCGATGCTGCCCGGCCGGCTGGACATGACCACCACCCGGTCGGCCAGGAACACCGCCTCCGGGATGGAGTGGGTGATGAGCAGCACGGTCTTGCGCGTCTCGTACCAGATGCGCTGCAGCTCGGCGTTCATCTTCTCCCGCGTCATGGCGTCGAGCGCGCCGAAGGGCTCGTCCATGAGCAGCACTTCGGGGTCATGCACCAGCGCCCGGCAGATGGCGGCGCGCTGCTGCATGCCGCCCGACAGCTCCCACGGAAAGCGCTCCTCGAAGCCGTCGAGGCCGGCGGTGTGGAGGAGGCGCGCCGCCGCCTCGCGATAGGCGGCGACGGGCCGCCCGCGCATCTCCACCTGCAACAGCACGTTGTCGCGCACCGTGCGCCAGGGCAGCAGCACCGGGCTCTGGAACACCATGCCCACCCCGTCCGGCGGCTGCGTCACCTTCACGCCGCCGATGGTGATGGTGCCGCTGGTGGCCGGCAGAAGCCCGGCGACCAGCTTGAGCAGGGTGCTCTTTCCGCAGCCCGAGGGGCCGACGATGGCCACGAACTCGCCCTTCGAGATGTTGAGGTCGATGGGCTTGAGGGAGGGCACCGCGCCGCCGCGCGTCTTGTACGTCTTGGTGAGGCCGGAGATGGCGATATGGGTGCCGGAGGCCTCGGCGCGCGGGGCGAGGGTGTCGATCCTGTGCAGGGCAGCGCTCACGGAAGGAACTCCAGCGTGAAGTAATCCTGCGCCTTGCTGCGCGCGGAGGGGTCGAGGCCGCCATACTGGGTGAGGATCTCGAGGCTTTCGTCCATGAGCGCCGGGTTCATGCGGAAGGGGCGCGTGCTCTTGTCGTCGGAGGCGCGGTAGAGCGCCTGCGAATATTGCAGGCTGCGCAGCTGCGCGTCTGGCAGGCCGATCTTGGGATAGGCCTCCATGAGGATGTCGATGGCGGCCTTGGGGTTCTTCTCCGCCTCCTCCACCGCGCGGGTGGTGGCGCGCATGAAGCGCTTCACCATGTCGGCGCGCTTGGTGAGGGTGTCGGTATTGGCGACGATGCCGAGCGAGACGAGGTTCACCCCCGCATCGGTGTAGCGCAGCATGGTCACCGGCTTGTTCATGATATCAGGCAGGCGCGCGCCCTGCTCGGTGGTGAAGCCGATGAGGCCGTCGGCCTGGTTGTTCACCACGGCGTTGAGCTTGGCCTGGGCATCCGCCGCCACCATCTTCACCGCGCCCTCGGGGATGCCGAGCTTTTTCAGATACAGCGGCCAGATGGGGGTCACGGCATCGCCGGGCGTGAACATGATGGTCTTGCCGGGCAGGTCCTTCGGGCCGTTGATCTTGCCCTCGGGGGCGACCACCGCGCCGGGCGTGCGCTGGAGCAGCACGCCGATGGTCTTCACCGGCGCGCCCTTGGCCACCGCCTTGATCATCACGCCGATGTCCGCGAGGCCGAAGGTGGCCGTGCCGGCGCCCACCGCCTGGATCGTCACCGCCGAGCCGCGGCCCTCCTGGATGTCGAGGTCGATGCCCTCTTCCGCGTAATAGCCCTTCTTGAGGCCGAGGATGAAGGGCGCGTGCTCGCCATAGACGTACCAGTTGAGCATCAGCACCGCCTTGTCCGGCGCTTTGCCCGCCTGCGCGGCCGCCGGCAGCGTGGATGCCGTGGCAAGGCCGAGGGCGAATGCGCCGGATAACAGGTGCGTGGCGAATGTCCTTCGAGAGATCTTGCGCGAGATCATGGTTTCCTCCACCGGTTTTTCTGGTTTTGCTTGGGTCGTCGTGGTGCGTCTTTGCTTGGGGCGTCTCTCGCTTTCGTCATGCCCGGGCTTGTCCCGGGCATCCCCGTCGGGCCGATGGGACCGAAGCCGGGCGGGTGCTCCCGGCCTTTCCACGTGGATGCCCGGGACAAGCCCGGCCATGACGGCGGTTTATTTCCCGACCAACGGCGGGAGGGCGCGAGCCCTCACGTCCCGCTGTTGGGGTCCGGCCTGCGCGAGGCGTGCCAGGGGATGAGGAAGTGCTCGATGGCATCGAGCGCCATGAAGAGGATCACCCCCATCATGGAGAGCACGAACAGCGCGGCGAACATGAGCGGCAAATCGAAATTGCCGTTCGCCACCTGCAGCACGTAGCCGATGCCTGAGTTGGAGCCGACGAACTCGCCCACCACCGCGCCCACCACGGCGAGCGTGATGGCGACCTTCAGCCCCGAGAAGATGCCGGGCAAGGCATGGGGCAGGCGGATGCGGATGAAGGTGCGCAGGCCCCCGGCGCGCATGGAGCGGGCGAGGTCGATCATCTCCTTGTCCACGCTCTTGAAGGCGAGCACGGTGGAGACCACCACCGGGAACACCCCGAGCAGGAAGGCGGAGATGATCTTCGGCAGCACGCCGAAGCCGAACCACACCACGAACAGCGGCGCCACCGCGATCTTCGGCACCGACTGGGAGAAGACGAGGAGGGGATAGAGATAGCTCTCCACCGTCTTCGAGGAGGCAATGAGCATGGCGAGCGGTATGCCCACCAGCGCGCTCAAAGCGAATCCGCCCAGCGTGGCGGTGAGGGTGGGCATCGTCTCGCGCAGCAGCATGGGCCACTGGGCGATGACCTGCTCGATCACCAGGGTCGGCGCGGGGATGAGATAGGGCGGAATGCGCAAGAGGCGCACCGCCAGATCCCACCCCACCAGGATCACCGCAACCAGGATGAGCGGGCGGATGGCATCCATGCTCATGAGCTTGGAGAGCACGTTGGCCCGCGTGGACTGAACGAGAAGGGTGTCGGTCATGGCATGCCTCCTCAGACCACGGATTGGCGCTGCTCGCCGAGGCGGGCGATGCCGAGGCGCACCTCCTGCCCGCGGGCGAGATAGACCTGCGGCTTCAGCCCCAGCCCCACCCCCGCCGGCGTGCCGGTGATGATGAGGTCGCCGGGCTCCAGCGTCATGAAACGGCTGACGTAGGAGACGATCTCCGCCACCTTGAAGATCATGTCGCTGGTGGAGCTGTTCTGGCGCATCTCGCCATCCACCGAGCACCAGAGGTCGAGGGCCTGCGGGTCGCCCACCTCGTCCGCCGTCACCAGCCAGGGGCCGATGGGGCAGAAGGTGTCGTGGCTCTTGCCCTTGGTCCACTGGCCGCCGTGTTCCAGCTGGTGGGCGCGTTCGGACACGTCATGGGCGATGCAATAGCCGAAGACATGGCCCAGCGCGTCCGCCTCCGACACCTTGCGGGCGGTGGTGCCGATGACGACGCCCAGCTCCACCTCCCAGTCGGTCTTTTCCGAGCCCTCCGGCAGGCGGATGGCATCAAAGGGGCCGCAGAGCGAGGTGGTGGCCTTCATGAAGAGGATGGGCTCTTCGGGAATGGGCAGGCCGCATTCGCGGGCGTGGTCGTGGTAATTCAGGCCAACGCCGACGATCTTGCCGATGCCGGCGAGCGGCGCTGCGAGGCGCACCTCGCCGGGCACGCGGGGCAGGGCGAGCGGGTCCAGCGCCTGCAACCCGGCGAGGCGGGCGGGATCGGCGATGAGGGCGGCGTCGATGTCATCCACGACACCGGAGAGGTCGCGGACCGTGCCGTCGGCGGCGAGGAGGCCGGGCCGCTCGGCGCCGGCCGCGCCATGGCGCAGGAGCTTCATGGGGTGAGCCTTTCGGGAATGCGGGTGTCTGCAGCTGCCGCCACTGGCGCGGCGACGGGCCGGCGCAGGTCTGTGGACTGGATGCGGTTCTCCAGCCAATAGAGGCCGGGATTGATCTCGCTGGCGCCCTCGGTCATCAGGGCGTCGAGCCGGCGCCCGGCCACCTCCGCCTGGTCGCGGTCGAGGGCTTCGATGGTGAAGAGATATTGCTGGCGCCCGGGCCCGCCGGAATAGATGCGGCGCTCGGCCGTCATGATGCCGGAAATGGCCTCGTCCACCTCATAGAGCCCGCCCGACAGTGTGCCGGACGTGTCCTCCGCCACCACCGCGCGGACCATTCCCGCCAGCGTCGCGGCATCGGCCTTATGGTCGAAGCGACGCTGGAGGATGTAGGGGGCATAGCCCCCCGCGCGGCCCACCCGGCAATGGTTCCGATAGAGCGAGCGCACCGGATTGCGGAAGTGGGTGAGGGACTCACTGGTCCAGGGCGTGGGGCGGTTCAGCGCGGCGAGATAGGCCGGGCTGCCCAGCACCTCGGGACCATCCGTGACATAGCACATGAAGAAGCGCGGGCTGCCGTGGACGGCGCGATAGCGCCGCCCCTCGATGAAGCCGGGAATCCCCACCCGCTCCGGCATGTGCTCGCAATTGTGCCATTCCTGATAGCGCAGCTCGTAGTCCGCATCGATGTCGGCCCAGAAGCCCATGAAGCCGAGGGCCGGGCTGGGGGCGGGGTGGGGATCTTCGCTTGTCATGGCGCCGGCCCCTCAGAAGAGGCCGTCGCGGACTTCGTACCGCGTGGGCTTGCCGTAGATGGCGCCGCCCTTCTCCACCCAGTGGGCCACCCAGTCGATCATCCGGGCCAGCGGCACGTTGGGATAGCCGAACAGGCGCTGGGCCTGGTAGGTGCTGTTGGCCCAGCCGGTGGGCTCCTCCTCGCCCTCGAAGATGGGCGCCTTGCCGAACTTCTCGCCGAAGGCATGGGCGATGGCCCGCACGCTCGCCTGCTCCGGCCCGCCGATATTGATGGGGCTGGTGGGCACCGTGCAGTGCTTCAGGCAGCGCAGGATCTGCGCGTTGGAATCCCCCTGCCAGATCACGCTGGCATGGCCGGTGCGGATGGGGATCGGCTCGCCGCGATGGACCCAGCTGGCGATGTCGTGCAGCACGCCATAGCGCAGGTCGATGGCATAGTTCAGCCGGGCGAGGCGGCCCGGCGTGCCATGCACGTGGGAACCATATTCAAACGCCCGCTCGCGACCGACGCAGGAGTTCGCATAGTCCCCCACCGGGCGCGGCTGCACCCGCTCGTCCCAGCCGTTATGGGCGACGACGCCGAACGGATAGACGCACAGGGTCGAGAAGGCGACGATCCGGCTGTCGCGGAAGTGGGAGGCGACGGTCGCGGGCACCATGGTGTTCATGGCCCAGGCGAAGGAGGGGTCATCATTGGTGCCGAACTTCTTGCCGGCCATGTAGACCACGTTCTTCACCTTGGGCAGCTGCGCCACCGCCTCGGCATCCAGCAGGTCGCAGCGGATGGTCTCGATGCCGAAGCCCTCCAGCTCTTCCTTGGACCCGGCTTCAGAGAACCGCGCCACCCCGATCACCCTTTTCTCCGGCGCCGCGCGCTTGGCCATGCGGGCGAGGGAGGGGCCGACCTTGCCGGCGACACCCAGAACGATGATGTCCCCGTCCAAAGTGGCGAAGTCGTCCACCAGCCCCTGGGTGGGACGGGAGACCAGCTCCTCGAGCTGCTCCTCGGTCTCGATCAGGTCCGGCACGGTGTCGAAGGTCAGGCGTTCACTCACGAATCCGCTCCCATTTTTGCTGACAGGCCTCGAATGGCACCTGAACGGTGGGGTGAACCGCACCGAACCGGGGCCTGAACCGCACCGAACATGGAGGGGTTCGGGTGCTGGCCTGCTCATTTATTGGGTAACACCGTTACCCATATATATAGGGCTAGATTCGTCCAAAGTCGGAGTCAAGCGGGTATTTTCAGAGGAAGTCCGCTGTTTCCGCGCCTATCTGGCCTTGCCACGCTCGAAATCATGGATAACATCGTTATCAGTGAAGGCGTGGTGCGTCGAAGGGTAGATGAGATGGCGAAAGTTGCGGCCGGGGCCCGTCCTGAAAAGATCGACGAGACCATCGTCTCCGTGGAGCGGGCCTTCGACATCATCGGGATGCTGGCCGATTCCGTGGATGGATTCCCCTTGGCGGAGATCGCGCGGCGCCTGGACCTCAACAAGGCCATCGTCTCCAAGCTGTTGAATACGCTGGAGTCGCAGATGCTGGTGTGGCGCGATGAGCGGGCCCAGCGCTATTACCTCACCTACCGCATCAGCAATCTCGGCCTGCGCCATCTCCAGACCAGCCGTCTGCTGGACCAGTGCTCCGCCGCGCTCCGCCAGCTGGCGGAGGAGACCGGCGAACTGGTCCGCCTCGCCATCGTCGAGCCGGGCGGGCAGAGAATCGTGTGGGTGCAATCCTTTGCGGGCAGCAAGAGGTCGCTGCGCATCGATCCCAACTACACGCTGGAAATCGGCCTCCACACCCACGCCACCGGCAAGGCGTGGCTCTCGACCCTACCCTTTGCCGATGCGCTCAAGCTGTTGATGCATCAGGGAATCGAGGCCTCCACCGCCTATTCCAAGACCTCCATTTCCGACATAAGGGCGGAGCTGGAGGAGGTGGCGCGGCGCGGCTTCGCGCTGAGCTATGAGGAGAACGAGCTGGGCGTGGGCGCCGTAGCCGCGCCCATTCTTGCCTCGACCCTCGGCGGTGCGCCGGAATGCGTGGGCGTGGTGAGCCTCGCCGCCCCCACCAACCGCATGAGCCGGGCGGATCTCGAAAGCTGCGGCTCCTTCGTGATGGCGACCACACGGCGCCTGGGCGAGACTTGGCCGCTGGAGGCCCGCGCCCGCAGCGGCGCCTTCCCGCGCATGGTGGAATAACCACCTCAATTCAAAGGATAAAATCATGGGAGCGAACGCGGCGCCGCGTCTGCGGCTGGCCGAGGCGAACCTGCGCGAGCGCGCGGCGAAGCTGCGGATGCCGTTCCGCTTCGGCGTCGCCACGCTGCGAGAGGTGCGGCAGGCCGAACTCACCGTGCGGATCGAGGCGATGGACGGGCGCGGCGCGGTCGGCATCGCCGCCGAATGCCTTCTGCCCAAATGGTTCGACAAGAACCCCGCGCTCTCCGACGACGACAATGTGGAGCAGCTCCGCACGTCGCTGAAGATAGCGCTCGATCTCTATTCCGGCCTGCCCGCCGACACCCCGTTCGGCCTCTCCGCGGCGGTCTATCGGGAGCAGCAGGCGCGCTGCGCCGCGCTGGGTCTCAATCCGCTGGTTGCGTCCTACGGTCCGGCACTGGTGGACCGGGCCATCCTCGATGCCACCGGGCGGATGCTGGGGATGTCCTTCTCCCAGATGATCCGGGGCAATGTGGCAGGTATCACCGTTAGCTCCGGGCTGACGGAGGACCTCCAGGGCTTCGATATCGCCCAATTCCTGGGCAATCTGCGGCCGCAGGATACCATCGGCGTGCGCCACACGGTGGGCATGGTGGACGCCCTCACGGCCTCCGACCCGCTCGAAGGCCCAGCCGATGGCCTGCCGCAAACCCTTGAGGACGTTGTCAAAACCTACGGATGCCGCTTCTACAAGCTGAAGGCGGGCGGCGACATCGCCGCCGATCTCGACCGCCTCACCCGCATCGCCGCGGTGCTGGACGCCGGCCCTGCCGATTATCGCGCCACATTGGACGGCAACGAGCAGTATTCGGACGTGGAGGGCATCGTCGAACTGTGGCGGCGCATGTTGGAAACACCAGCCCTTTCAAGGCTTTGCGCCTCCACCCTCTATATCGAGCAACCCATCCGCCGCGCCGTCGCGCTGCACCGGGAGGTGGGGGCATTGGCCGCCCTCAAGCCCGTAATGATCGACGAATCGGACGCCGCCCTGGATGCCTTTCCCCAGGCTATCTCATTGGGATATAACGGCGTTTCGAGCAAGACCTGCAAGGGCTTCTACAAATCCATGCTCAACGCCGCCCGCATCGCCAAGGCCAATGCGGAGTTGGGCGAAAGCCGATTTTTCCTTTCCGCAGAAGACCTTTGCACCTGGGCCGGCATCAGCACCCAGCAGGACCTCGCCCTCGTCTCCCTCCTGGGCCTCACCCATGTGGAGCGCAACGGCCACCATTACCTCGACGGCATGTCCTTCGCCCCAGAAGAAGAACAGTCAGCCTTCCTCGCCGCCCACGCCGACCTCTATCACCGCCCCCCCGGCGGGCCAGTCCGCCTCGCCGTCGCCGCTGGGGCCGTACGGCTGAAATCTCTTGACTGCCAAGGCTTTGCGGTGGGCTTTCCCCCCGTCATGGGGTGATGCGGCACCCCGACTGGAGGGGCCGCAGCAGTTTCACGTTCGCCCCGGCCCGCGCGTCAGCCGTCCAGAGTGGCGACTGCGCGGGCGACTGCAGCATGGACCCCGTTGCGCCGGGCGTCATCGCCGGGCGCCTGCGTGAGGTCGGCGGCGATGACGAGCGGCGGTCGTCCCGGCGGCCAGACCACTGCGACGTCGTTGCTGGTGCCGTGGCTGCCGGAGCCGGTCTTGTCACCCGCGCGCCAGTCCGCCGGCAGTCCGGCGCAGAGCTTCGCCGTGCCGGTGGTGCAGCCGATGAGCCAGCCGTTCAGGCGCTCACGCGATGCGGCGCTCAGGGTGGTGCCGGTCGAAAGGCCGTGGAATAGCGGCGCCGTCGACATGTCGGATGCGAAGCTGTTCGGCCAACTCTCCAATGCTGCGTCGATCCAGGACTACACGCGCGCCATCGACAGCATCACCCCGGAAGAGTCCGCGAGCGTCGCCTCGGTACAAACTCTCGGCGCCATGACCTCCATGAAGATGGCCTTGAGCTGCCCGATCTTCGCCGGCTCAGACACGCTGATGGAAGAGACGAGCTGCGCGTGGGCGCGGGTCACCGGCAGTTGGGCGCACCAGACCTCCAGCGCCGATGCCAGCGGCTATAGCCTGAACAGTGTGACCTACCGACTCGGCGCGCAGAAGGAGATCGTCGACAACTGGTTCCTGGGCGCGACTGCGGGCATCACCCAGTCGTGGCTCTCCGATGTCAACGGATTGTCCGACACCGGCGGCGTGGCCGGAGACATCGCGGTCTCGCTGAAGCATCAAGTGGGCCCCTGGCTGTTCGCCGCCTCGGGGTGAGGTGGTCCCCATTCGCCGGACATTTTGGCGGCTTCGCTAAGCTTGGTTCTGGTGTGTGTCACGCCGTCGATGCCGTCGCAGGCCATGTGGACCTCCTCCGGCGTTCTGCCGCCGAGAGCCGAGTGGGGCCTCGTGCGATTGTAGTAGGTGATGCATCGGCCGATCCCGGCCCGCGTCTCGGAACCGGTCTCGAAGGCGTTGAGGTAGATGCACTCGTATTTCAGCGACCGCCAGAGGCGCTCGATGAACACGTTGTCCATCCACCGGCCGCGACCATCCATGGAAAGCCGTACGCCGGCGTCCAGCAGCACCTGGGTGAACCGCGGGCTGGTGAACTGGCTTCCCTGGTCGGTATTGAAGATGCCCGGCCGCCCGAACCGGGACAAGGCCTCCTCCAGCGCCTCGATGCAGAAGTCCACCTCCATGGTGTTGGAGAGGCGCCATAGCAATCCGGGACGGATTGCGTGCGCAATCCTAAGGACAGGACCCTGCGACTGTGCCAGTCCATGATGGCGACCAGGTACAGGAACCAGCGCCGCATCGGGATGTAGGTGATGTCGGCGCACCAGACCTGGTCTGGCTTGTCGATCGTCATGGTCCGCAAGAGATAGGGAAAGATGCGGTGCTGCGGGTGCCGCACCGTGGTCTTCGGCCGCTGGTAAATGGCGGACCATCTGTCGCGAGCCGTACCACGGTGTCTCGAGGAACTGGCATCAAGGCGAGGCTCTCAGCGCTTTCGGTGCGCGGGCCGCCCTAGAAGGCCGACCGGCTGATGCCGACCAGCGCGCACTGGCGTGTGATCGGCAGCTGAGGGTGATCCGGTTCGATCATGTCGCCTTTCGCCCTCACGCTCAGCGCCCGGAGGCCCGACGCAAAAAATCCCGTTCCACCACAAGCTGGCCGATCTTCGCGTGGAGTTGGTCGATCTCGCTCTCACGGGCAGCATCGGCCGCTTCCGCCTTGCCGGAAACACCGTCGCCATCCCTTCGACGGCCTGCTTCTTCCAAGCGTTGATCATGGTCTGGTGGACGCCGTGCTTCGCTGCCAGCTGGGCCACCGTCTGTTCCCCGCGCAGCGCCTCCAGGGCCGCCTTCGCCTTGAAATCCGCTGAATAACGCTTCCTCTTCCCGGTCATCGGGCTCGTCCTTCCGTCAGGCCGAACCAAGCTTAACTCCCTGTCCGGATTTCGGGGACCACCTCAGTCGGCCAGCGAATCGACTGGAGGATCCGTAGGTAGAAAAAGCTACACTCCGTGGCCGCTCTCACTGAAACACCCATGTGCAATTTCGCGTGCGAGCTTTCGCTCGGCATCCTCGCGGACATAGCCCCGCCTCAAGGCCAAGTTCAGCGCCTCGGATAGGTAGATGAAATCAGTAGGCAGGCTCATCTAATCACTGCCTTCTCGCGCGCCAACTCATCGAGCCGGTCCGCCCACCACTGCATCATCCGCACGCGCTCGTCCCAGTGCTCGCCGCGCACATTAGCTCGTCGAACATCGTCAGCCTCGATGAGGGCGAGCTGCTACTCCATGGCATCGGCGTGCCGCAAGCTGCTCTCGTTCAGCAGCGTGGAGACGGTTGCGCGGAAGCGATGGGCCGTGACTTCGTCCTTCGCGTAGCCCAGGCGCCGAAGAGCGGCATTGAGGGTGTTCTCGCTGATCTAGCGAAGGACGGTCCGCACGGAATGAAATGGGAGCTTACCGCGACCAGCGATCGCGTGCAGCTCGCGCAGGATTTCGATAGCCTGTCGAGGAAGTGGGCTGCGATGGGGCCGCCGCATCTTCATGCGAGATGCAGGGATCGTCCACTCTCCCTTCCCCAGATCGAATTCGCTCCACTCCGCCATGCGCAGTTCACCTGGCCGTGGAAAGAGGATGGGCATCAGCCGAAGAGCCGCGCGTGTGGTCGGTTGCCCATCGAATCTTTCAATCGCGCGGAGCAACGCGCCAAGACCCTTCGGATCCGTGATGGCTGCGCGATGCGTTACGGTCGGCGCGGTCAAGGCGCCCTTGAGAGCGTAGGTCGGATCATTCTCCGCGCGCGTTGTGGCAATGGCGTATCGGAAGACGCCGCCGATCGTCGCGCGCAGGCGCTTTGCCGTCTTGTGATTTCCTCGTTCGTCGACCGATTTCAGGACTTTGAGCACTTCGGCAGCTGTGATTGCCGAGATCGGACGCGTCCCAAGCTCGGCGCGCGCGATGCTGAGCAGTCAAGTCACCTTGGCGATCGTCCGAACCGCCTTGTGCTCCCGCTCCGACAGTTTCACAGGGTTTGGCTGGGGCTTCGCAGCGCGGACAGCAAAGTCCTACAGGGGCATCGTGTGGGCATTGATGCCAACAGACGACCATCGACGCCCCGCAACGCTCGGGGCCGGGCACCGGTTGATTTTGTTCTATTTTTCGACGCCGATCGACGTCAGTAGATGGTCGAATGGTGCCGCGGAAGGGATTCGAACCCCCGACCCACGCATTACGAATGCGTTGCTCTACCAGCTGAGCTACCGCGGCACGCGCGCCCTCTATTACGGGGAGGACGGGCGGTTTTCAAGGGTCCGCCGCAACGCATCCCCACGCGCGCCGCACCGGCGGTCGGTCCGGTGCGGCCGGTGTGGGATGGGACAGGCTCAGTAGGTGAGCACGGGCGGCAGCTCCTTGGCCTGCGCCACCCACTTCTCCACCATGCTCTCGGTGGGCAATGCGCGCACCAGCTTGCGCTTGGCGTTCGCCTCGGCCATGGCCTTGGTGAGGTTGGCCGGCACGCGGGTCTTCAGTTCCTTCACCGTGTCGACGCCTGCCGCCTCGAGCAGCTCGGAATATTCCTCGCCCACGCCCTTGATGCGCATCAGGTCGGCCATGTTGGCCCATTTGAGGACGCGGCTCTCGTCGATCCCCGTGGCCGCCGCGAGCTCCTTGCGCAGCTTGGGCGACTTGGCCCTCTCCAGCAGCCCCTCGGTGGTGGTGATCCCGGCCGTCTTCAGCTTCTCGGCATAGACCGAGCCGACGCCTTCGATCTCGATGATGGGATAGGACATGCGACCCCCCTTCAAACCCGGCTTGTGCATGCCGGCGGCAAGATCAGGCCACAATCGTGGGCCGAGTCAACTGCCCCGTGACCCTAGCCGTCACACCACATGGGTCAGGCCGGGCACCGAGCGCACGAGCAGGTTCACGGGTTCCGCACCGACGGTCTCGCGGGCATAGGCCACGGTCTCGCGGACGGACAATTGTACCTGCGGCATGGTGAGCCCATGGGCCATCATGCGGTCGGCGACCTGCATCAGACGGGCCATGCCGCCGAAATGCCGCTCGGACTGGGCGGTGGCATCCTCGCGCGGCGCGGCATCAGCGAGCGCCTTAGCCCAGGGGTGGGTTTCATAGAGGGGCGCCATGGCGCTGGCCGGCGCCTCGCGCGCGAGAAACTGGATGACGATGGCAACCAGGGCCTCGGCCGTCGGGCCATTCACTTCGACACGCTCGGTCAGACGCGCAATCAACTCGTCCATGCCATCTCCTTGCGCCGCATCGCAGGCGAGACTGGCGTGAGATTGCCGGGCATGGCGCACTTTCGCAAGCGTGGCCGGCCGCCACCACCGGACGGCGCCCTCAAGCGTGAGCGGTGCTGCAACGGACTTGCCCGCATCCCGAAGGCGGGCGAAAACTCCCCGATGCCGCGGCCGGACCCGAACGCACGATTCGGCTGGACCACGTGCCGCGAGTGAGGACACCGCCATGGTCAAGAGCCCAGGGACGAATTCCGGGACGAGCCCTGAACAGAGCGCCCCGGCCGGTGCCGCGCCGCCGGCCGGCCCCTGGAGCCGCACGTCAGTTCCGAGAACCTCGTCCGCAGCGTCCACCGGCGGGCGGGCGCCGGCGCCCGAATCCGACGGCCGCATCCTCGTGGGACGCAGCTTCCTCGGCCGGTCAGAGGCGGCGGCGACCCACGCCAAATCCAAGGACGAATATCTCACCCTGCGCCTCGCCAACCGCCACGGCCTCGTTACCGGCGCCACCGGCACCGGCAAGACGGTGACGCTGCAGGTGCTGGCGGAGGGCTTCTCGCGGGCCGGCGTGCCGGTGTTCGCCGCCGACATCAAGGGCGACCTCTCCGGCGTTGCCGCCCAGGGCGAGGCCAAGGACTTCCTGCTGAAGCGCGCCGAAGAGGTGGGCATCACCTACACGCCCGATAGCTTCCCGGTGATCTTCTGGGACATGTTCGGCGAGCAGGGCCACCCGGTGCGCGCCACCATCTCCGAGATGGGGCCTCTGCTGCTCGCCCGCCTGATGGGCCTGAACGACACGCAGGAAGGCGTGCTCAACATCGTCTTCCGCATCGCCGACGAGCAGGGCCTGCTGCTGCTCGATCTGAAGGATTTGAGGGCCATGCTGGCCCACGTCTCCGCCAATGCGGCGACCCTGACGACCACCTACGGCAACGTCTCGGCGCAGAGCGTCGGCGCCATCCAGCGCCAGCTCCTCGTGCTGGAGAACCAGGGCGCGGACAAGTTCTTCGGCGAGCCGGCACTCGACATCGCCGACATCATGCGGGTGGACCGCTCCGGCTACGGCACCATCAACATCCTCGCCGCCGACAAGCTGATGGGCTCGCCGCGCCTCTATGCCTGCTTCCTGCTCTGGCTGCTCTCGGAGCTGTTCGAGCGCCTGCCCGAGGTGGGCGACCCGGACAAGCCCAAGCTCGTCTTCTTCTTCGACGAGGCCCACCTCCTCTTCAACGAGGCGCCCAAGGCGCTGCTGGAGAAGGTGGAGCAGGTGGTGCGGCTCATCCGCTCCAAGGGCGTCGGCGTCTATTTCGTCACCCAGAACCCGCTCGACGTGCCGGAGACGGTTCTCGCCCAGCTCGGCAACCGGGTGCAGCACGCGCTGCGCGCCTTCACGCCTCGTGACCAGAAGGCGGTGAAGGCGGCGGCCGAGACCTTCCGGCCCAATCCGGACCTCGACACGGCCAAGGCCATCATGGAGCTGGGCAAGGGCGAGGCGCTGGTGTCCATGCTGGAGGGCAACGGCATTCCCTCCATGGTAGAGCGCACGCTCATCTGCCCGCCCTCCGGCCGCATCGGGCCGCTCACCCCCGCCGAGCGCGCGGCCATCCTGGCGAAAAGCCCGGTCGGGCACCTTTACGACACGCCGGTGGATCGCGAATCGGCCTTCGAGATGCTGCAGGCGCGGGCTGAGGAAAAGACCCAGCCGGACGCGGAGGACGCCGCGCCGTCCTCCGGCGGCGGCAGCATTCTCGACAGCATCCTGGGCGGCGTCCTGGGAACCGCCACGGGTGCGCCGACGCCGCGCGTCCCCTCCCCCGCCGGGCGAACCGCCGGTACCGGCTCCACCGGCACCCGGCCGAGCACGCGCATGTCCACCACCGAAGTGGTGGTGCGGCAGGTGGCGCGTTCGGTGGCGACTCAGGTCGGCTCCCAGCTGGGAAAAGCCATCCTGAGAGGCATTCTGGGCAGCATCAGCAAACGGTGACGGGCGGGTGATGGCCTTTGCGCCGGGCCGATCCGGCCGCAGCACGGCTCAAGGTGCTGTCGCACCGTCCGTCGGTACCTAACGGCAGCGTGGCCGCGATCGCGGCGGTCCGGCAGGGCAGCTCAACGGTCGCGGCGTCGAAAGTGTTGCGTCAGAAGACTCCTAGCGGTAGTGTCATAGAGTGTCGGCGGGATTGCGGGGTCGCGTCGGCAGGGATGCTCACCACGCGTGCCCGAGCCTTCTTCCCGTGCGGATGGGGACCGAGGCGCGCCATGACCTGGAGCGCCTCATGAAGGTGTTACCCACTGCCCGCATCGTCCTCCTTGATGCCAATATGGAACGTCGCCAGGCGACGCGCCTCGCTCTGTCCGCCCTTGGGGTCGGATCCGTGCGCGAGGTCGCGTCCATCGACGAAGTGACCGATCCTTCCGCCCAGGGCACCGCCGATGTGCTCGTGGTGCAGGTGGACGATCCCGAGGATGCCCCCACCAATCCCTTCCGCTTCGGTGCCGGCATTCCTGCCGTGCTCGTTGCCGAAGTTCCGGCGCAGCAGCTTGTGCGCATCGCCGGCCGGACCGGCTATGACGCCGCGCTCGGCACGCCCGTCGCGCCGCGGCTGCTCTATCGCCGCATCGGCTCGGTCCTCCAGCGCGCGCGCCGTCTAGGGCGCCCGGCTTCTGCAGTGATCGCCACGCCCGCCGATCTCGTCACCGCCAGCTGATCCGGCGCCTGACCGTCTGGCACCTTGCCAGACGGTCCCGCTACCGCCAGCATCCCAGCGATTCCGGGTCCATCGCGGCCCGTGACAGAGGTTGCGCTGGCGGAGGGCGAGATGGCGGCAACGGAACTCGATCCGGTTCTGAAGGCGGTGGATGCGGGGCTCGACGGGGCGCTGGAGCGTCTGTTCGACTTCCTCAGGATTCCGTCCATCTCCACCGACCCCGCCCACGCGGCCGCCTGCCGGAGCGCGGCGGACTGGGTGGCGGGAGAGCTTGAGACTCTCGGCTTCACCGCCGTCGTCCATCCCACCGCCGGCCATCCGGTGGTGGTCGCCCGCACAGACACCGGTGCATCGCGGCGCGTGCTGTTCTACGGCCATTACGACGTGCAGCCGGTCGACCCGCTGAACCTGTGGGAAACGCCTCCGTTCGAACCACGCCTCGGCACCACGCCGGACGGGCGGCGCACCATCGTCGGCCGCGGCGCCTGCGACGACAAAGGGCAGGTGCTGACCTTCCTCGAGGCGCTCCGGGCGTTCCGATCGACCCGCGGCGCGTTGCCGGTGGATGTCACCGTTCTGCTGGAAGGCGAGGAGGAATGCGGCTCACCCAACCTCCCCGGCTTCCTCGCCGCCCATGCGGGCGAGCTTTCGGCCGATCTCGCGCTCGTTTGCGACACCGGCATGTGGGACCAGCGCACGCCCTCCATCACCAGTTCGCTCCGCGGCATCCTGCACACCGAGCTGACCATCGAGGGTGCCGACCGGGACCTGCATTCCGGCCTGTTCGGCGGCGCCGCGCGCAACCCCATCCATGTTCTGGCCGCCATCCTCGCCGACGCCCATGACGCCGACGGCCGGGTGACGCTGCCCGGCTTCTACGACGATGTGCGCGAGCCGCCCGCCGAGGTGCGCGCCCGCTGGCAGGAACTGGGGCTCACCGCTGACGCCTTCCTGAAGCCGGTCGGCCTCTCGGTCTCGGCCGGCGAGAGCGACCGGCTGGTGATCGAGCAGATCCAGTCGCGGCCGACCTTCGAGGTCAATGGCATGTTCGGCGGCTATACCGGGGCCGGCACAAAGACCATCATCCCCGCGCGGGCGACCGCCAAGATCTCCTTCCGCCTCGTGGCGGATCAGGATCCGGCCAAGCTGCGGGCCGGCTTCGAAACCTTCGTGGCGGCGCGCGTGCCGGCCGATTGCCGGGCCGTCTTCCATTGGGGCGAGGGCGCCCGCGCCTTCCTCGTGCCGCCGGAGAGCCCGGACCTCGGCCACGCCGCCGGGGCACTTGAGGCGGAGTGGGGTGTCGCTCCGGTCACCATCGGCTCGGGCGGCTCCATCCCCGTGGTGGGCCAGTTCAAGGACCGGCTGGGCGTGGACACGCTGCTGATCGGCTTCGCCCTGGACGATGATCGCGTCCACTCGCCCAATGAGAAGTACGACCTCACGTCGTTCCACAAGGGCACGCGAAGCTGGGTGCGGATTCTCGACGCCCTCGCGCGGCGTTAGCTGCGCCAGGCAAACACGCGCAGCGGTGAGCTGACGCAACGCCAAGACTTTTTCGCGTCGTGCAATCGTGCGAGGAAGAGCACGATACGTCAGCGACGGAACCTGCCATGGCCTCTCCCGCCTCCACCATCGACACGCAGGGCCTCGTCTCGGCGTGGTGGTTCGACGGCAAAGGGGGCGCCGGGCGCATCAAGCCGGAGGAGGCCGTGTCGGCCACCGCCCCCGACGGCGGCTTCATCTGGCTGCATTTTCGTCATCTGCCCCGGATGTCGCAAACCTGGCTGCGGCAGGATGTGGGTCTCGACGCACCGGCGCTGGAGAGCATGGCGGAGGACCAGTGTCGCCCGCGCTGCGTGATGTTCGCCGATGGTGCCCTGCTCTCCCTGCGCGGCATCAACCTGCAGCGAAACGCGCTGCCGGAGGAGCTCATCACCGTCCACCTGTGGGTGGACGCCCGGCGCATCGTCTCGGTGCAGCACGACTTCCTCTCCGCCATCGCCGACTTCGAGGATGCGCTCGGCCGCGGCCGTTGCCCGCGCTCCCAGGGTGAGTTCGTGGCGGATCTCTCCATGCGCCTCGTGGAACGGGTGGATGCGGTGGTGACGACGCTGATCGAGGAGGCCGACGAACTTGAGGACGCCGTCCTCGTCACGGAGACGTCCGAGCTTCTGCCCAAGCTCGCCGTGCTGCGCCGGGTGGCCATCAAGCTGCGCCGCCACATCGCGCCCCAGCGCGAGGCGCTCAATCACTTCGCGCTGGAAGACGACCCCTGGATGGGACCCAAGGACAGGAACCGCCTGCGCGATGCCGCCGACCGCGTCGCCCGCTTCTCCGAGGAGCTGGACAGCGTGCGCGAGCGCGCCGCCGTCATCCGAGACCAGATGGTGGACGCGCGCGCGGAGCAGATGAATAAGTCCATGCTGGTGCTCGCCGTGGTCACGGTGGTGTTCGCGCCCATGACCCTCATCTCGGGCATGTTCGGCATGAATGTGGGCGGCATTCCCGGCAGCAGCGATCCCGCCGCCTTCTGGGCGCTCTCGGTGTTCCTGCTGCTGCTCGGCTTCATCCTCCTGTGGAGCTTCCGCCGGCTGAGATGGATCTGATCTTCCTCTAGGTCATGCAAAGTTCGCGGGGCTGTCGCCGCTGCGTCAAGGATGATGCCGCAGATGCGGTGCGCACGGACCTTTGGAGGTTTCCCATGCGCACCCTGAAATGCTTTGCCCTCGCGCTGCTCGCCGGAGCCGCGTTCGTTTCGCCAGCTCTTTCCCAGGATAAGTCCAGCCAGGACAAGGCCGCGGAAGGTACCGCCTTCCCGGCCGTCCTCGCCGGCCACGTGGTCCTGCCGGCCGCGACCTTCGTCCCCGCCCCCGCCGACGCGCCGGATGCGCTCAAGACGTCGGGCAAGTTCACCGGCGCCGATCGCGTGCGCATCGATGCCATCGGCAGCGTGAAGGGCGCGAGCGTCCTGTCCAACGCGTCCGCCCCGCGCGAGACCGGCCTTTCCCTGCCGTTCGAGGGGCAGCCGGTGCAGGGCTTCTCCGGCATCGTCTCCGAGGGCGACGGGAATTTTCTCGTCCTCACCGACAACGGCTTCGGCTCCAAGGCCAACTCGCCGGACGCCATGCTGACCGCCCACCGGCTGAAGATGGACTTCAAGGCCGGCACCATCGAGCGCCTGAAGACCATCTTCATCAGCGACCCGGACCGCAAGGTGCCCTACCCGATCACGATGGAAGGCACCGCCACGCGCTACCTGACCGGCTCGGACTTCGATCTCGAATCGATCCAGCGCGTGGGTGACAGCCTGTGGTTCGGCGACGAGTTCGGCCCCTTCCTCATCGAGACCGACCTCGATGGCAAGGTGAAGGCGGTATTCGAGACCAAGGTGGACGGCAAGGTCGTGCGCTCGCCCGATCACCCGGCCGTCACCACGCCCGGCGCGCCGGACGGCAAGGTGGCGTTCAACGTCTATCGCTCCAAGGGCTTCGAGGGCATGGCGCTCTCCCCGGACAAGACGAAGCTCTACGCCCTGCTCGAAGGCCCGCTGTTCGATGCGGCCGCCGGCGGCAAGGAGAAGGTGGGCGAGGCCGAGGTGCTGCGCATCGTCGAGTTCGATCTCGGCAAGCGCGAATGGACCGGCCGCTCGTGGAAGTATCCGTTGGCTGTGGCGGGCAACGCCATCGGCGACTTCAACATGATCGACGACACCCACGGCCTCGTCATCGAGCGCGACAGCCTGGAAGGCTCCCGCTTCAAGGCCTGCGCCGCCGGCAAGGCCGAGCCCTCCTGCTTCGACAAGCCGGCGCAGTTCAAGCGCGTCTACAAGATCGCCTTCTCGCCCGAGACCGCCGGCCAGACGGTGCGCAAGGTCGGCTATATCGACCTCCTCGCCATCAAGGATCCGAACGGCAAGGCGAAGCAGGGTGGCACCGAAGGCGTTCTCGACCTGCCCTTCTTCACCATCGAGGACGTGGTGATGGTGAGCCCCACCGAGATCGTGGTGGGCAACGACAACAACCTGCCCTACTCGGCCGGCCGCAGCCCGCAGAAGAACGACGACAACGAGTTCGTCCTCCTCAGCGTGCCGGAGCTGCTCGGCGCCAAGTGAGCAAGGTGCGGCGGCTCACGGCCGGCGCACGAAAGCAAAAGGCCGGGCGCAAGCCCGGCCTTTTCGATTCGCTGAGAATGGCTGGCCCTACTGGCCGGCCGCGAAGACGCTCGGGAAGGGCCGGCCGCGCACGTCGTAGACGGTGGCGTAGGTGACGCCCTCGCGCTCGACCTTGACCAGCAGCGGCGCCTTCACGTCGGCGCAGTAGAACTCGCCGAGACGCATATAAAAGTCCGCGTTCTTGCTGTCGTACGTCGTCTCATAGCGCGGACCGAGTTCCGCGGCGGCGGCGAAGTGCGGGCCACAGACGGCCACGCGCAGCTTGCGCCCCTGCGGCAGCGTGCGCCGGTGCTGTTCCACATATTCGTCCAGCTCCTCCGTGGCCTGCTTGAAGGCAAGACCCCAGTAATCGAGCATGAACAGGTCGTCCGCGCCCTTGATGCCGCCGACGAAATGGTTGTAGTAGGTATATTCGTAAGGGTGCAGGTTGTGGAAATCAACCGCCGGCACCGCGAGACCCACCGCGAACGTTGCAGCCACGGCGCCCCGGGCGAGGCGCGGAAGCCCCTGCGCCTTCTGCCACAGCCAAGATGCGGCGTAGCCGCCGAGCAGCGCCAGGGCAGGAGTGACGAACACGAAGTGGCGGATGCCGTTGTACATCACCGGGCGGGTGACGACGGTCAGCAGCACCGGGAAGGCCGCCGCAGTCACGATGAGCACCAGCCGGGCGCGCTTCGCCGGCGTATCCTTGCCCACGAACGCCGAGACAATTGCCCCCGCCGCGCCGCCCACCGCAAGGCCGAGGAACAGCTCGGGCATCTGCACGGAGAAGAGCGTCGGCACATAGGTGCGCGGCATGTCCGGCACGAGGATGGGCCGGCCCTCGAACATCTCGCGCCAGGGCACTTCCCAGAAGTGGGAATAATACTTCAGGGCCACGAGCGGATTGAGCGGTTCCGCGACGCCCCAGGGCCACACGATGCCCAGCACGAAATAAGCGAGCGGCAGACCCAGCATCAGCAGGCCGGTGAAGCGCAGGGTGCGCAGCAGCGCCGGCTTGATCCCGAGGCGCACGCATTCCACAGCCAGCACGAAGGCGATGGCCGCCGCCAGATACACGCCGCAGAGCAGCCCGAGGACGCGCGTACCGATCGCCAGCCCCAGGAACAGGCCGAAGAGCGTCACCGTGCGCGGCGAAGGCTGCGGGAATTCATCGAACGCGCGGATACAGGCATAGAGCACGCCGGCCACCGCGACGGCGAATGGCGCGTCCTTCGCATTCATGAACATGTGCCCGTAATAGAGCGGGCAGATCATCAGCAGCGCGACGGCGGCAACGCCGCCCCAAGGCCCGGCGAGGCGCCGGCCGGCCCGCCACACCAGCACGAAGCCGATGACGCCGACGAGGCCCCCCAGAAGCCGTCGGATGTCGAAGACATCGACGAAAGGCAGCGCCTTGGCGATGGCCGCTGCGGCGAGGTCGAAGCCGCCGCCGTAATAATAGAGGTTGACGAAGGAAAAGACCTTCCGGTGCGTCAGCCCTGACGAGAAATAGGAATAGAGCAGGTCGCCATACTGGGAGTGGGTGAAGTCATCCCAGCCGAGGCCATAGTCGGAGAAGGTGAGCGCGGCAATGACCGCCACACCGGCGATCAGCACAAGGGCGCAGGCGTCCGCAATCGCGCCCGGCCGACGTTCGATATCGAGGAACGACATTGATGGAGGATCCCGAACCCAACTCCTGTCGCGCCGATTCCAGGATCGCTCCCGGGCCCCCAGCGCGATACGCCACCATAATACCGCAGATGGCTACGCGGATCACAGCTAAGATGGAGTAGAGGAGGATCGCAACAAAATTATGCTGTAGGTTGCAAAAAATTAAGGCAGCTTCGGGAGCAATTGCGGCAGCGTCGCTGACCAATGGTAAGGTTAAGCGGCTAAATGTTCTTGGAAGGCAGAGTCGATCACTGGCGGGAAAAGAAAAACGCAGCCGCCGCGTCTTACATGGGCACTTGCGCGTCGGAGTTGCATCCGGGCATTGCCCCCGCCCCGCATACCCCATGCGGGCCCGCGCGCTCCAAGGAGGCGCAGGCCCGGGAGGGAAACCGTCAGACGGCCTTGCCGTAAAGCTCGGCCACGTAGTCCCAGTTGATCAGGTGGTCGACGAACGCCTTCAGGTAGTCGGGGCGGCGGTTGCGGTAGTCGATGTAGTAGGAGTGCTCCCACACGTCGACGCCGAGAATCGGGGTCGCGCCCTGCACCAGCGGGTTCTCGCCATTGGCGCTCTTCAGCACAACGAGCTTGCCGTCCTTGAGCGCGAGCCAAGCCCAGCCCGAGCCGAACTGGCCGACACCGGCGGCGATGAAGTCCTCCTTGAACTTCTCGACCGAGCCGATGTCCTCGATGATCTTCTTCTCGATCTCACCGGGGATGGGGCCGCCGCCGTTGGGCTTCATCCAATTCCAGAAATGGAGGTGGTTGTAGTGCTGGCCGGCATTGTTGAAGAGCGGGGCGTTCTTGCCGAACGAGCCCACGACGATCTCCTCAAGGGTTTTCCCTTCAAATTCAGTTCCCTTTAGGAGATTGTTGCCATTGTTGACATAAGCGAGATGGTGCTTGTCGTGATGGTATTCCAGCGTTTCGCGCGACATGTACGGCGCAAGCGCGTCATAGGCATAGGGCAGGTCGGGCAGCGTGAAGGACATGAAACATCTCCGCAATCTATCCGGCATTTCGCCCGGGGCGAAATCGCTGCCCCGGTGCCATACCGGGTATACGACATGTCCGAGCGTGGACCTAGATAGGGTCGTGCTCGCCATCAAACAACCTTGAAGCGGCCGATTTTCGCGCCGAGGTACCACCTTTGATTAGACCGGCTGAGGCCGGCATGCGGAAGCGGGGTGCGAGATGTGGTGGTTCCTGGTCCTTCTCGGCGTTCTTATCGCTCTGGCCGGGCTTGCGGTCATTGGCCTCGGGGTGACGATCTACGTCTCGGCCTTCGGCAATACCCTTATCACCACCGGCGCCGTCGCCGCCTCGGGTGGCTTTGTCATCACCGCCATGGGGCTGGTGCTGCGCCAGCTGGACCGGCTGACCCGGCAGATCGAGCGCTCCTATCCGGCCGGTGAGGCCGAGGCCGAGGAAGCCGCAGCGCAGCCGGCGGCCCGTTCCGCCCGCGCCGGCCGCAGCGCGACGCCGCGCCTCTCCGTTGATGATCTGCTCTCCCCCGAGGAGGCGGACGCCGAGGCCGCAGCGCCTCCGGCCCGTGACCGCGCAGCCGAACGGCCGCAGGAGCGTCCGCAAGAGCGCGCTCCCGAGCGCCAGCAAGAGCGCCAACCCGAGCGCCAAACTGACCGCCCGCCGGCGCCTCGCCGACCCGCCGGCCCCTCCCCGCTGCTTCCTCCCCCGGAGGCCGGCCAGCCGGCCGACCCGATGGTCGAGGCCCG